>NZ_JBFUBD010000037.1:0-21472 GCF_056405935.1 Polaromonas sp. P1_E3 | reverse complement strand
ATGTTGCCAGCACACTGCGCGGCACCAGCGAAATACCCATACCCACCACCACGCAACCCAGCATGGCATGGTAGGACGTGATTTCAATGGTCTGCACCGGCATGCTGTTTTTCAGCAAGTACCAGGCTTCCAGCCGTGCGCGATGCGGGCAGCCCTTTTCAAAAGCCACGATGGCGCGCGGCGGTTCGCCGTTTTCCTGCGTGATGGGTGGGTGCCCGGCGCTCGCAACAATCACCAGTTCCTCGGTGTAAATCGCCTCGCGTTCAAAAGGCCCCTCCGCAATCGGCCCGGTGACCAGCGCCGCGTCCATCTCCCCGGCCAGAACGGCTGCGGCCAATTGCTGCGGGTTGCCGGTTTTGAGCGCAAGCCTGACCTCCGGGTAGAGACGCACAAAATCGCTCAAGGGGGCCGGCAACCGCACAGCCGAAGTGCTTTCCATCGCGCCGAGCACGAATGCGCCGCGCGGCTGCCCGCCCTGCACCGCATCGCGTGCTTCGTCAGCCAGGCTGATCAGGCGTTCGGCATAGTCCAACAACACCCGCCCAGCCGGTGACAGGTGCAGCCGCTTGCCCTCGCGGATAAAAAGCGGCACGCCGAGCTTTTCCTCCAGCTGCCGGATACGCGTTGTGATGTTGGACTGCACGCGGTGCAGGCGTTCCGCCGCACGCGTCACGCCGCCCGCTTCCACCACGGCTCGAAAAATAACCAGGTCGCCTAACTCCATAAATCTCTTTTAAAGATTATATTTATCTTAATTATTCATTTTTCAGGATTAATTGTCACGCGTATCGTCCAGCCTTCATCACTTCACACCCAAGGAACAGGAATGGCAAAGGCTTATTGGATCGTGCGCGTCTCGGTGCGAAATACCGGGGAATATCCCCGCTACCTCACGGCGGCGCGGCCAGCCTTCGAGAAGTTCGGGGCGCGCTTCCTGGTGCAGGGCGGCGCCTATGAATGCAGGGAGGGCGACTCGCGCGAACGTAACGTCGTCGTGGAGTTCGCCGACATGGCGGCCGCCAGGGCCTGTTATGCCAGCCCCGAATACCAGGCGGCCCGGGCGATCCGGCAACAACATGCGGACGCGGATTTCCTGATCGCAGAAGGCGCATAGGCCGCTCATGGGCGATGGGGCGCGGGATCGCTGTCGGGGAAGGGCTGGGAAGCACCCAATCGCGTTTATGGGAAAATACCGCCATTGCCCGCCGCCCGCATCGCCGGCGCCGGTTCATTCCGCTCTTCCCTACAAGTTATGTCCAGCAAYCTCCACCCCATGCTCAACGTGGCCATCAAGGCTGCGCGCGCTGCAGGCGCCATCATCAACCGTGCGGCGCTTGACGTCGAATCGGTCCGCATATCGGTCAAGCAAACCAACGACTTTGTCACCGAGATCGACCAGGCCGCTGAAGCCGCGATCATCGAAACGTTGCTGACCGCCTACCCCGGCCATGGCATCCTGGCGGAAGAATCAGGCAGCGAGCACGGCGCCAAAGACTCCGACTTCGTGTGGATCATCGACCCGCTGGACGGCACCACCAATTTCATCCACGGCTTCCCGGTCTATTGCGTCAGCATCGCGCTGGCCGTCAAAGGCAAGGTTGAGCAGGCCGTGGTGTACGACCCCACCCGCAACGACATTTTTTGCGCCACCAAGGGCCGTGGCGCCTACCTGAACGACCGCCGCATCCGCGTGGCCAAACGCACCCGCCTGCAGGAATGCCTGATCTCGACGGGCTTTCCCTACCGCCCCGGTGACAAGCTCAAAAGCTATCTCAACATGCTCGGTGAAGTCATGAGCCAGTGCGCGGGCGTGCGGCGCCCGGGCGCCGCGGCGCTGGACCTGGCCTACGTGGCAGCGGGCTTCAGCGACGGCTTTTTTKAAACCGGCCTCAAACCCTGGGATGTGGCGGCCGGCTCGCTGCTGGTGACCGAGGCCGGCGGCCTGATCGGCAACTTCACCGGCGAGGCCGACTTCATGGACCACAGCGAATGCGTGGCGGGCAACCCGCGCATTTACGGGCAGATGGTGGCCACATTGGCCAAATACAGCAAATTTGCCGGCGCCGGAGACAAGGCGACGGTGCGCCAGGCGCTGCAGGAAGACACGGCAAGCCTCGAGCCCGCCAGTGCTGCCGACCAGCCCGCAGACAAACCCAAGCTGACCGCCAGAAAAATCAAGGCCGGGGCGGCGCGGCCCGATGCGCCGGACGCCCCGGTCTAACGCCAGCCGCTGTAGGCAAAGGCCGCGATGAAGGCTTGGGCCGTATAGCCTCAGCTAAAATTTCCGCACTGCGCAGGGCGTCGCGTGCACGCAGCGGCCCCGACTGAACTGTTTCGCACCTGGTCATAACTAGTCATAAAACTATGCCTGAATCCACCGTAAAAACCTCTTCCACATCGGCTGATGCAGCCTTGCTGCGCGAGGTCGCGGAACTGGTGGTGAGCGCCCTCAACCTTGAGGTGAGCGCCGACGATGTACAACCCGACGAACCGCTTTACGGCGACGGCCTGGGGCTGGATTCCATCGACATCCTCGAAATTGCGCTGGTTGTCTCCAAGCACTACGGCCTGCAGTTGCGGGCAGACCACGAAGACAACCACGCCATCTTTCATTCGCTGCGAAGCCTGGGCGATCACATTGCCGCCTGGCGAACCCAGTGACGACTGTGCTGGCGACACGCTTTACCCAAGCCTGTCGCTGGGGCGGTATTGCGGCTCTGGGAATCGGCTATGCCGTGCTTTCCCACCTGGCCGCGGCATCGGCAGCACCGGGCCTGTTTGAAGCCCTGGTTGCCGTGCTTCCGCTGCTGGTGCTGGCCTTTATCCTGGCCTGGCGTTCACCGCAGCGACCGGTCATGCTGGCCTTTTGTGCTCTGGCCTGCCTCGGGTTTTATGTGTTCAGGGAATGGCTCATCACCCATTACAACTGGGTTTTCCTGCTGCAGCATGCGGGCACCTATGCCCTGCTGTGCGGCACCTTCGGCCGGACCCTCGTACGAGGCCGCACACCCATGATTGCGCAATTTGCCCGTGTCGTACACGGCGAACTCTCGCCCGCGCTTGTCGCCTACACACGATCGGCCACCTGGGCATGGGCGCTGTATTTCGGCAGCGTTGCGGCGCTTTCGTTGCTGCTGTTCTGGCTGGCGCCTGTAGCCGTCTGGTCCACTTTTGCCAACCTGCTGGGCATTCCCTTGCTTGCACTGATGTTCGCTGCGGAATATGCCGTACGCTGCTTCGCATTACCGGCAGAGGATCGTGCCGGCCCGCTGGAGGCCATACGCGCTTACCGGCAGGCTTCCGCAGAAAGCCGCGCACGCCGGCCATGACGACGCTTGCGCTGATCTCGCATACCCAGGCTGAAGATGTTGTGGCCTTCAGCCAGGGCCAGCCCCTGACTGCCGCACATTTCCTGGCCGACGTCAGGCAGCTTGCGCAAGCTTTACCGCCGGGCGGGCATGTTCTCAATGTCTGCGCAGACCGCTACCGGTTTGCTGTGGGCATGGCGGCCGCCCTGCTGGCGGACAAGGTCAGCCTGCTGCCGCCCACCTTGACGCCCGAAATGGTGAAACAGGTCCGCAGCTTTGCACCTGACGTTTTTTGCCTGACGGACCAGCCGCAGCCGCTGGCATTGCCGGTGTTCAGCTGGGCGGATCTGATGGCGCCCCGCTCGACGCAACCGGCAACTGGCGGGCCATACGATGTACCGCAAATTCCTGCGTCGCGCATTGCCACCATCATGTTCACCTCCGGCTCGACCGGCACGCCGGTGGCGCACCGAAAAAGCTGGGGCGGGCTGGTTCGCAGCGCACAGGCCGAGGCCGCCCGGCTCGGCTTGCTGGACGGCCGACAACACAGCGTCGTGGCAACGGTGCCGCCGCAGCACATGTTCGGTTTCGAGTCCACCGTCCTGCTGCCGATGCAAAGCAGGTCCATCCTGGTTTCCGCCCATCCGTTTTATCCGGCCGATATCTGCACCGCGCTTGCGGAAGCGGGGCGCCCCCGCATGCTGGTGACCACGCCCGTGCATTTGAAAGCGCTGCTGGCTTCAGGCCTGGACATTCCCCAGGTTGACCTGGTCCTGTCCGCCACGGCACCCTTGCCACCGCAGCTGGCCTCGGCCACCGAAGCCCGCCTGCAAGTCCCGTTGCTGGAAATCTACGGTTCTACCGAAACCGGCCAAATCGCCACGCGGCGCATGACCGAGACCCTGGCCTGGACACTCTTTCCGGACGTCACGCTGAACGTCAAGCAGGGGCAAACCTGGGCCTCGGGCGGCCACGTCGACCAACCTACCCCATTGGCCGATGAACTGGAATCGGTGTCGGGCACCCAGTTTCTTTTGCATGGCCGGACTGCCGACCTGATCAATATCGCGGGTAAGCGAAGCTCCCTGGGCTACCTCAACCATCAGCTTCACGCCATACCAGGCGTGATGGACGGCGCCTTCTTCATGCCTGACGATGATGCCGACGATACAGTCGTTCGGCTGATGGCGTTCGTTGTGGCGCCGGGCCTCACGGCTCCTGTACTCCTGGCGGCGCTGAGGGAACGGGTAGACGCCCTCTTCATCCCGCGGCCTCTGGTGCTGCTGGACAGCCTGCCACGCAACAGCACCGGCAAATTGCCGCGTGACGTGCTGGCTACGCTCGCACGCGACCATCTGCGGAAAAAAACATCCGCTCCGGGCGAGACCCGTTTTCACATTCCTGCGGGCCACCCGGCATTCGCCGGGCATTTCCCCGGGGCGCCCATCGTCCCGGGCGTAGTGCTGCTTGATGCCGCGGTGCACGCGGTACAACAGGCATGTATCGCCCACGCACGGGGTACCGGAGCAACGCAACCCGAGGTTTGCCAGATCAGCTCGGCAAAATTCCTCAGCACGGTAGGCCCCGGCGAGACGCTGACCATTTCCTGCACCACCATGACGTCGGGAAACACGCGCTTTGACATCTCCAGCGGCAACCGGAAAGTTGCCACGGGAACCCTGCTGTTGTCACCGCAGCCATGAACACAGCCCACGGAGCCAAAGCAGCGTCCGCGGCCGAATGGCAGCAGCTCCCGGAACGCAGCAACGGTTTCATGCTGCGGGTGATGACCTGGATTTCACTGAATTTGGGCCGCAGCGCCAGCCGCATCGTCCTCTATGGCATCGCAGCCTATTTCCTCGTTTTTGCACCGGCGGCACGCCGGATGTCGCGAAATTATTTACGGCGCGTGTTCGAACTGCCGTCGTCTGCCGCGGTTGGCTGGCGTCATCTGTTCCGGCATTTCCTGAGTTTTGCTTCTGCCATTCACGACCGGGTTTACCTGCTGAATGACCGCTTCGAGCTGTTTGATATCCGTGTGCACAACCAGCAGCTGATCGACAAGGTGGTGGCTGATGGAAAAGGCGTGTTCCTCATCGGTGCGCATCTGGGCAGTTTTGAAGTGCTGCGGGCCATTGGGCGCCAGCAACCCGGCCTGCGCATTGCCATGGTGATGTACGAGGAAAACGCACGAAAAATCAATGCAGCCATGGGCGCCATCAATCCCAAAGCTCAGCTGGACGTCGTGGCATTGGGACATATCGATTCGATGATCAGGGTGCACGAGCTGCTGGATGAGGGCGCTGTCGTCGGTATGCTGGGAGACCGGTCACTCGGCAAGGACGACACGTATTCCATCGAATTCCTCGGAGACCCCGCCGAGCTGCCGCTCGGCCCTTTCCGCATGGCTGCCATCCTCAAACGCCCCGTTTTGTTCATGACAGGGCTGTACCGGGGTGGCAACCGCTACGACATTCACTTCGAAGCATTGGCCGATTTCTCTACGCTGCCTTCGCGCGGCCGCACCGCAGCCGTGCAGTCGGCCATGACACGCTATGCTGCGTTGATGGCGCAGTACTGCCGCAGCGCGCCTTACAACTGGTTCAACTTTTTTGATTTCTGGCGACCCGCATCGCAGCGTGCCGGCCAGCCTGAACAAGACACCTGAACACATGACACACCTTACTCAACCCACCACGTCCACGCCATCTCCCTCGCAGGTTTCGCAGCGGACATCGCGGCCCATTTTTTCTTTCACGGCGTTTGCGGTGGCACTGTTATTGGCGGCTTTGAGCCCGGCAGCGCTGGCCGCCTGGGACCTTCAGCAACTGATGGATTCTCTGGCGCAAACAAAATCGGGCCGCGCCACCTTCGTCGAAAAAAAGAGCATTGCACTGCTCGACAAACCGGTGGAATCGTCCGGGGAACTGCTCTATACCGCGCCAGACCGGCTGGAAAAGCGCACGCTCAAGCCGAAGCCTGAATCCATGGTGGTGAACGGCGGAGAACTGGTGATTGAACGTGGGAAGCAAAAATACCAGCTACGGCTGCAGGCTTACCCTGAGCTGGCCGCGTTCATTGACAGCATTCGCGGCACCCTGGCGGGCGACCGCAACGCCCTGGAACGCAATTACCGGCTCAGCCTCGAAGGCACGGCCGAACGCTGGACCCTGCAATTGCAACCCATCGATCCCAAAATGCAGGCGGTCATCCAGCGCATCCGCATCATGGGTGTGCGCGACCAGTTGCGCAGCATCGACATCGCCCAGGCTGATGGCGACAGCTCCACCATGACCATCGAGCAAGTGGCAGCCCCGTGATGAATGGCGCACGCGGCCGCATGGCAGCCATTGCGGTATGGCTGGCGTTCCTGATCGGTTGCGGCGTTGTCATCAGCCGCACGCATTTCACGACGGACCTTTCCGCATTTCTTCCGCGCACCCCTACGCCCGAGCAACAGCTGCTGATGGACCAGTTGACCGAAGGCCTGGCCTCCCGCCTTGTCCTGGTAGGCATAGAGGGCTCGGATCCCGCCGGACGCGCGGAGCTCTCCAAAAAAATGGCGCAGCAGTTACGCAGTGACTCCGCTTTTGCCAGCGTCGCCAATGGCGAGCCCGTCAACACCGAGCGGGATCGAAATTTCCTGCTCAAGCACCGTTATCTTTTGAGCCCTTCAGTTACGCCGGAGCGATTCAGCGTGGACGGGTTGCACGCAGCGCTTTCCGACAGCATTGAATTGCTCGCTTCGCCGGCTGGCTTGATGGTCAAGGCCCTGCTGCCGCGCGATCCCACCGGCGAAATGGTGCAGTTGCTGGGCCAGCTCAACAGCGGCAGCCAGCCGCAGCAAGCCCATGGGGCCTGGACCTCGCGTGATGGCAGGCGGGCGCTGATGCTGCTGCAAACCCATGCGGCGGGCTCGGACACCGACGCCCAGCAGCATGCCATGGACGCGATCCGCCGGGCCTTCGACGCAGCGGGCGGCTCCGCGGCCGGTGCGCGTTTCGTCATGACCGGCCCGGGCGTGTTCTCAGTCACCTCCCGCGAGACCATTCAAAGCCAGGTGAGCCATCTTTCATTGATCAGCGTGCTGCTGATCGCAACGCTGTTACTGCTGGTCTACCGTTCCGTCAGTGCACTGTTGCTGGGTTTTCTTCCGGTAGTGACCGGTGCACTCGCGGGAATTGCCGCGGTCAGCCTGGGCTTTGGGTCAGTGCACGGCATCACGCTGGGCTTTGGCACAGCGCTGATTGGCGAAGCGGTGGACTACTCCATTTATCTCTTCGTACAGTCCGAGGATGCAGGCGCCAGCCAGGCGCCTTGGGTCAAGCGCTTCTGGCCTACCATCCGGCTAGGCGTCCTGACATCCGTCGCCGGATTCGCCTCCCTTCTGTTCTCGGGCTTTCCGGGCCTGGCCCAACTCGGCCTGTATTCGATTGCCGGCCTGGTCGTGGCTGCCGCGGTGACCCGCTATGTACTGCCTCATCTGCTGCCGCGCCATTTCCGCATCCATGATGTGTCGGCCATCGGGCGGGTGCTCGGAGGATTGGTGCAACGCGCGTCTTTGTTGCGATGGCCTGCCGCGGCGGTCCTGGCGGTTGCCTGTGCCGTGCTTGCCGCAAACCACGCCAGCCTCTTCAACGACAAGATATCGTCGCTCAGCCCGGTCTCGCAAGCCGATGTGGCACTGGATGAAAGCTTGCGTGCCGACATGGGAGCACCGGACGTGCGTTATGTCGTGGTGGTCTCCGGCACCAGCCGGGAAGCTGTGCTCCAGACCGCAGAGCAGGTGTCCACCCTGCTCCAGGCACAAGTCGAGCGCGGTGAGATTGCGGGGTTTGAAAGCCCGAGCCGCTACCTTCCGAGCGTGGCCACCCAGCGCGCCCGACAGGCCAGCCTTCCTGCCGCCGAGGTGCTGCAGGCCCGCCTGGCCCAGGCCGCGCACGGCCTGCCGGTGCGCCCATCGGTCTTCTCACCTTTCGTGGCTGAAGTCGAGGCCGCACGCAGCCTGCCCCTGCTGCAACCAGCCGACCTTGAAAAAACCTCGATGGCCATGGCGCTGGCCGCGCTGCTCATCGGGAAAGATAACCGCTGGAGCGCCCTGCTACCTTTGACAGCATCCCAGGGACGAAACATCGACGCCGGCAACATTCGCGCCGCGCTGGCCACCAAGCCTTTGCCTGGCGTACTTTTTGTCGACATGAAAGCCGAATCCGATCATCTGTATTCCAGCTACCTTCACGAAGCCATCGTGCTGTCATTGGGTGGGCTGGCTGTCCTCGTGGCCCTGCTGCTGGTGGTTTTCCGTTCCCCTTCCCGGGTGCTGCGGATCATTGCGCCACTGGCGGCCGCCGTCGTCACGGTCACGGCGGGGCTGGCCTTGCTGGGCCAGCAGCTGATCATCCTGCACCTGGTCGGCCTGTTGCTGGTGGTGGCCGTGGGCTCCAACTACGCGCTGTTTTTTGACCGGCCCGATCCCCATGCCCCGATAGCGCCCCGAACCCTGGCGTCCATGCTGCTGGCCAATCTGACCACCGTCGCCGGGTTTGGCCTGCTCGCATTTTCCAAGGTGTCCATCCTGCAGGCCATGGGCGTCACCGTTGCCCCGGGCGTCATCCTGGCGTTGGTCTATGCAGCCATTTTTTCCCGGAAGCCTCATGCCTGACCTCCGCTGGAAGCCAAGCATTCTGATCCGTGCAAGCATCGCATTGCATGCGGCGGCACTTGCGGCCATCCTTGTTGATTCCGGCTGGTGGCGCTGGGCGCTTGCCGCCGTGGTCTTCAACCACCTGCTGCTCACCGTCGTGGGTATGTGGCCCCGCAGCCAGTGGCTGGGCCCCAACTGGACCCGCCTGCCCCAGGCCTCCATCGCCAGGCGCGAAATTGCCCTGACCATCGATGACGGCCCCGACCCGGCCGTGACACCCCAAGTCCTGGACCTGCTCGACCGGTATGCGGCCCGCGCAACCTTTTTTTGCGTCGGTGACAAAGCCGCCCGCCATCCCGAGTTGTGCCGCGAACTCGTGCGGCGCGGGCATGCCGTTGAAAACCACAGCCAGCACCATCGCCACTACTTTGCCCTGACAGGCCCGCGCAGCATGTTTCACGAATTGCAGGCGGCCCAGGACACATTGAGCGGCCTGACAGGGCGGCGGCCTCTGTTCTTTCGCGCCCCTGCCGGACTGCGCAACCCCTTTCTTGACCCGGTGCTGGCCCGGCTCGGCTTGACACTTGCCAGCTGGTCCGTGCGCGGCTTCGACACCCGAGTCGCCAATGCCGAGCGTGTAAAACGCAAACTCACAGCCGGGCTGCAGGCCGGCGCCATCTTGCTCTTGCACGACGGCAATGCGGCACGTACACCGCAAGGCGTCCCGGTCATCCTCGATGTCTTGCCCGCCCTGCTGGAGTCCATCGCAGCGGCCGACCTGCGCACCGTGACCCTGCAGCAGGCCCTCGCATGAATCCCGTGCAAAAAAGCCCGCAAAGCCCATGGACACAAATGGGGCGGGTTGTCTTTCAGCACATCTACCTGAAAGCCCTTGGCACGATGCTTTTCATCGGCGTGTTTTTCGGCGCCTACTTTTACCTGCTCAAGCACCCGGCCTTTCCGATCGCGGTGATGCCCCTCACATGGCCCGACCAGCTCATCGGTTTTGAACCACTGGCCCTTCCGGTTTACCTCTCGTTGTGGGTTTATGTCTCGCTCCCACCCCTGTTCTTCAGCGACCGGCGCGAACTCTTGCGCTATGGCGCCGCCATTGCGCTGACCTGCCTGGCGGGTCTGCTGGTGTTTTATTTCTGGCCAACGGCCGCACCCGCCCCAGACATTGACTGGCCGAAATACCCGCAAATGCTTTTCCTGAAAAACATGGATGCGGCAGGCAATGCCTGCCCTTCGCTTCATGTGGCAACAGCCGTTTTTTCGGGCATCTGGCTGCACCATCTGCTGCGCCGGTTCGCCGTCCCCGCATGGTTGCTGGCGGTAAACGCCCTCTGGTGTTTCGGCATTGCCTATTCCACGCTGGCCACAAGGCAGCATGTCGCAGTGGACGTTGCCGCGGGCCTGTTGCTGGGGGTGTTGGCAGCCTGGTGGTCACTGCATCTTCAGGAACGCCGCACAGGGAGCAAGTAACAGCTGGTGTCCGGCATGGTGAATGCACCGGATTTGCCGGCTGATTTGCTAAAGTGTCTTTTTCTTCAGATTGGTTTTTTCTCTGTATCCACTTTGGCTTTCCCATTTCACCGCAACCAGCAGCATGGGTCGCGGCCTTGTACAAACTCTCGACGCGTTGCGCACGCGGCGGGGCGGGCTCGCCCCATGCACGTTCGACACAGTCGATCTGCCGACCTTTGCAGGCGAGGTCGCCGGCACAGACAACGTGCAGCTTCCCGCGCAATGGGCCCGCTTTGACTGCCGCAACAACCGGCTCGCCCTGCTGGGACTTCAGCAGGACGGTTTTACTGAAGCGGCTGCTACCGCCAGCAAAAAATACGGCGCGCAACGCGTGGGGGTTTTCATCGGCACCAGCACCTCGGGCATTTTGCAAACTGAACTCGCCTATCGCAGGCGCGACCCCGGGACCGGCGCCCTGCCTCCCGATTTCATTTACGGCACAACGCACAATACATTTTCTGTCACCGATTTCACGCGTCAGTACCTTGGGCTGACCGGCCCGGCCGCCGTCGTGTCGTCTGCCTGCTCTTCCAGTGCCAAGGTGTTTGCTTCCGCGCGAAGGATGATGCAGGCAGGCCTGATCGATGCTGCCGTGGTCGGCGGGGTCGATTCGCTGTGCCTGACAACCTTGTACGGCTTTAACTCGCTGGGCCTGATTTCCCCCGAGGCCTGCAAGCCATTCGACGCAGCGCGCAATGGCATCACCATTGGCGAAGCAGCGGCCTTCGCCCTGCTCGAACGCGTGCCCGCACAACCCGCTGCAGGGGATATTCTGCTGATGGGTATTGGTGAATCCAGTGACGCCCACCACATGTCCTCCCCCCATCCCGACGGCCTCGGCGCACGGCTGGCGATGCAGCAGGCCCTGGACATGGCCGGCCTTGTTCCAGACAGGATCGACTACATCAACCTGCACGGCACTGCGACACAGAGCAACGATGCCGCAGAAGCCAAGGCGGTGTCCGGTCTGTTTGGCCCTCGCACCCCCTGCAGCTCGACCAAGGGCGCCACCGGCCACACGCTGGGCGCTGCGGGCGGGCTTGAAGCCGTGATCTGCGCACTGGCTTTGCAACAAGGCCTGCTACCTGGTGGCATCAACACCCACGAGCGCGACCCGGCCCTGCCTGTCAACTACCTCCTGGACAACCAGGAGGCCGCCCCCCGGCATGTGCTCAGCAACTCCTTCGGCTTCGGCGGCACCAATTGCAGCCTGATTTTTGGCCGTGCCGGTTAAGGTTTCGCATGACACAAACACAATCCCGGTCCGCCCCCGTCCTGACAGCCTTCGTCGAAGGCATCGGGCTGCTGGGCCCCGGACTGGCAAGCTGGCCGCAGGGGCGCGAGTATCTGAAGGGCAGCGCTGCCTACCAGCCCATGCGCTGCGTTCTCCCGCCGCCCATGGCTTTGCCTCAGGCCGAACGCCGCAGGGCCGGCGCGGTGGTCAAGGTGTCCCTGGCTGTGAGCGAAGAAGCCGTTGCAGCTTCGGGCCTGCAAGCTGCCATGCTGGCATCCGTCTTTTCATCTTCCAGCGGCGACGCCGTCAATTGCCACGAAATTTGCAATGCGCTGGCTTCCAGCGACAGGCTGATCTCCCCGACGCGCTTTCACAATTCAGTGCACAACGCCGCCTCCGGCTACTGGAGCATCTCAAGCGGCTCGATGGTTTCGTCTTCGGTCCTCTGCGCGCGCGATGCAAGTTTTGCAGCAGGCCTCCTCGAAGCCATGGCTCAGGTAGCTGTTGAGCAGATCCCCGTGCTGCTGGTTGCCTATGACACCGATTACCCAGAGCCCCTGCACAGCGCGCGCGCCATTCCCGACACTTTCGGCCTGGGACTGGTGCTGACACCCCACCGCAGTGAACGCAGCCAGGCGCAATGGACGCTGGAGCCGGACACCTGCATGACTACCGCCTCCGCCGACCGGATGGGCGACGCAGCCCTCGAACAGCTGCGCACAGACATCCCTGCAGCACGCTGCCTGCCGCTGCTGCTCAGCACGGCACTGCAGCAGAGCGGCCAGATCGTGCTGGACTACCTCGACGGCCGGCAGCTGGCCCTGCAGGTGGCGCCATGAAGCTTGCAGGCCTGATGCCCAAGGCCTGCAGCGCACCTTTGAGCCTTGAGCACGGCGAGATCGCGCGCCGAATTCCCCATCAAGGCAGCATGTGCCTGCTGGAGCGCGTCACGGCGTGGGACAGCAGCGAGATTTCTTGCGAGGCCACGAGCCACCGTGATCCCGGCAATCCCCTGCGTGCCTACGGACGGCTGGGCGCCGCATGCGGAATTGAATACGCGGCGCAATCCATGGCCGTGCATGGCGCATTGATTTCGGAAACCGCGGCCGGTACTCGGAACGACCACTCGCCGGCCGGCGATGCCGCCCCCTTCGGCTACCTGGTCAGCGTTCGCGGCGTCACCCTGCACGTCGGAAGGCTCGATGACATCGACCTCGCACTCACCATCCATGCGGAGCGCACGAGCGGCGACGCCGGCAGTATTCTGTATGGGTTCACGGTACATGCGGGCCCTGCACTGCTTTTGTCGGGCCGCGCCGTGGTGATGCTCGACGCGTCATCAAAGGGAACTGCATGAACGCCTCCGTACTTAAACGCGCGCTGGTCACCGGCGGCAGCGGCGCCATCGGTTCGGCAATTTGCCGCCAACTGGCCACCGATGGATTTGATGTCATCGTGCATGCCAACCGCGGCCTCGATACTGCGTCGGCCCTGGTAGCGTCCATACAGGCGTCGGGCGGTCATGCGGAGGCTGTGGCGTTTGATGTTACCGATGCCGCCGCAACAGCCGTTGCCCTGGAGGCCCTGCTGCTGAAGGGTCCCATCCAGGTGATCGTGAACAACGCCGGCATCCATGACGACGCGGTCTTTCCGGGCATGCAGCTGCGGCAATGGCAGCAGGTCATCGACGTATCTCTTAATGGTTTTTTCCATGTCACCCAGCCCTTGATGATGCCGATGATCCGCACGCGCTGGGGGCGTATCATCAATATCACGTCGGTCGCCGCAGTGGCAGGCAACCGCGGACAGGTGAATTATTCGGCGGCCAAGGGCGCCCTGCATTCGGCTACCAAATCCCTTGCACTGGAGGTGGCCAGCCGGGGCATCACGGTCAATGCGGTTGCACCGGGCATCATCGCGACGCCGATGAGCCAGGACATTTTTGATGCCACTGCCATCGCGCAGCTGGTGCCCATGAAACGAGCCGGCAGACCTGAAGAAGTCGCCGACCTCGTGAGTTTTCTGACTTCAGAGCGCGCAGCCTACATCAGCGGCCAGGTTATTTCCATCAACGGCGGCATGATTTAACAAGGCACTCCATGACCATTCCTGAAAACACTCCCACGGTGCATGCACCCCATGTTCCGCTGACCGAGTATTACCAGACGGAGCAGGACCGGCAAACCTATCTGCGCAGGATATTTGACAGCACGGCACCGGACTACGACCGTATCGAAGCAATCCTGGCCTGGGGCAGCGGTTCGCGTTATCGACGTGACGCACTGGTTCGCGGCGGCCTGAAAACCGGCATGAAAGTGCTCGACGTGGGCGTGGGAACCGGCCTGGTCGCCGCGCAAGCCTGCCTCTTGACCGGAGATCCCACACTGGTGACCGGCCTTGATCCCAGCCCCGGCATGATGGCCGCCAGCAAGCTGCCAAAAACCATGGCGCTGGTGGAAGGCCGGGCCGAGTCCCTGCCATTTCCGGACAATCATTTCGATTTTTTAAGCATGGGCTATGCCCTGCGCCACATCAGCGACCTGGGTGTGGCATTTGCCGAATTTGAACGTGTATTGAAGCCCGGCGGGCGGCTCTGCGTGCTCGAAATCACCCAGGCAAAAAGTCCTTGGGGCCGCTGGCTGCTCAAAACCTATATGCGCGGCGTGATACCACTGCTGACGCGCTTCGTTTCGCGGCAAAAAGAAACCGCATCCATCTGGCGCTACTACTGGGACAGCATAGAAGCCTGCGTGCCGCCCGAACAGGTGCTCGCCACGCTGCGTGCGGCGGGTCTGGCGGATGTCAGGCAACACCTGGAAGCCGGCGTATTTTCAGAATACCAGGCAGTCAAGTCGCTGCCCGGCTCCGCGGCCCTGGCCTCAACTCATCACGATCGCTGAAACAGGCGCCGGGCAAGCAACACCGGCAAGCGCAGCACAAACCCGATGAAAAGCCGGGAATGCATCCAGGTGAGCAAAAGGTTGTCTCGCAGGTAGTTGAAGTGAGACACCCCACCCTCGTCTGGCCGAAAATACTTCACGGTGGCCGGCAGGTTGACCGGTTTCACACCACGCCAGCACATGCGCACCACCGCTTCCGGGTCAAAATCAAAGCGGCGCATCCAGCGCTGCCCGGCCATCACATCACGCAGCGGCGCAATCGGGTAGACACGAAAGCCGAACAGGGAGTCCCCGATGCCGGCCCACAGGGTTTCCAGGTCGGCCCATCCATTGGACACCTTGCGTCCGTTGACACGCAGGCGCGGCGCATCCGCGGCGAACACGGGCACACCGAGCACCATGGCAGCGGGCTGGGCCAGCGACGCGACCATGAACTCCGGAATCAGGTGGGCGGGGTGTTGCCCATCGGAGTCCATGGTCAGCACATGCGTGAACCCCTGGGCCGCAGCCAGCTCAATGCCGTGCAGCACTGCGGCACCCTTACCCACATTGCGCGGCAACACCACGACACGCAAGCGGGCATCGTCCGCGGCCATTGCCAGCAGGCGGTCGGTACTGCCGTCCGTGCTGCCGTCAACGACCACCCAGACCGGCGCCCACTGCGCCAGCGCGCCGCGAACGGTTTCGTCAACTTTCACACCGGGGTTGTAGCTGGGAATCAGGACGAGGTGTGTCCTGGACATGTCGCGAGGGGAATCATTCATCGAGGAATCTAACTTGAACGGAAAACCGCGCGCAGCTTCACGCCGGCGGCGCAGAACCAGTGAGGGCGGACGACCGGGTACGCCCCAGCTCGGTCTGGAAGTATTGCTCCAGCTCTGCGGTGAAGTGCGCCGTGTCGCTTACCGGCTCAAAGCATTTCCCGAGTCGGACACGGTAAGTAACCGGCATTTTCGGCGTCCAGAGCAGGGACCAGCCCTTGCCCAGAAACCTTGAGTCGGTTTCGATGAACACTGTCTGTACCGGCACACCTGCGTATTTGGAAATCAGGCTTGTCGTTCCCTGCATGCGTTCCACAGGAAACCGGCGCGTGCGGGTACCCTCCGGAAAAAGCAGCAAACTGCTGCCCTGGCGCAGGTCGGCGACAGCCAGCTGCACCATGGTTCGCAACGGCGTGTTGCGGATATAGCCCACAAGCCGGGCACCGGCCCCAAAAAAGACGCTGTTGACGATGTCCGCTTTCATGATGCAGGTGGCGTCCGGCAAGCGCGACAGGATCATGATCGCGTCCAGCAGGGAAGGATGGTTCGGCGCGATGATCACCGCGGGGCCGGTCTGCAGGGCATCCAGGGCCGTCAGGTCGAACCGGCAAGCGCCCATCAAAACCAGCAGACGCAGGTAGCCGCGAAAAGTGGCGGCCACCAGCCTGCGTCCCCACCGCTGGCTCAATACCCTGGGCAGCAATGGCCGCATGACAATCGCCAGCAATGAAACTGCCAGGCTGACCCCGACCAGCACCAGATAGCCCAGGCAAAGACGGGCGGTTTCATGCAGGGCCCTGCGATGCCTGCGTCCCGCCTTCGGTTCGACAAGCACAGCCTCAGTCGGCTCCGTCACGCTTGCACTGTGGAAAGGCGAGATACTCGGCTCGGTCATTGCATGCCTTTCGGTTGAGGTCTTGGGCCCAGGCGCAGACCGTAGCCGGTGGGTTTTGTACTTTTGAATAGATGGATGCAGGGGAAGTCTACCTCTCCTCAAATGCTGCTTTTGGACCTGTTTGCGGATTGCAGCGTAAGGCTTCTTGCCGACTTGCGGTCCCGGCGCGGCCGAGGCGGGGAAAAGCCCGCTGCGGCAGTAAGTCCCTGATAGTAAAGGACAATCACGGCTGCAGGTACCCCCGAAAGGACCTCTAAGATAGCGGGCTGGCAGGTCGAAAATGCGAAAAGAAGGAGGCGCGCAGGCGCTGGGTCATTGATGCAAAAAGAAACAATTCGGGGTAAAAATCCAACAGGCGGGTCACCGGAAGACACGCCCATGATGACGCAATACAAGCGCATCAAGGCGGAATACCCCGACACCCTGGTTTTTTACCGCATGGGGGATTTCTATGAGGTTTTTTTCGCCGATGCGGAAAAAGCCTCACGCCTGCTCGATATCACGCTGACACGGCGCGGCCAGTCAGCAGGCGAGCCGGTCGTCATGGCGGGCGTGCCCTTTCATTCGCTGGAAGGCTACCTGGCCAAGCTCATCAAGCTCGGCGAATCGGTCGCCATTTGCGAGCAGGTCGGTGACGTCGCCACCAGCAAAGGCCCCGTCGAGCGGAAAGTCGTGAGGGTGGTGACGCCCGGCACACTCACAGACACCGAACTGCTGAGCGACAAAACTGAGTCCATCCTGCTGGCCGTGCACCAGGGTGCGCGCAACACCTGCGGCCTGGCCTGGCTTAGCGTGACGCAAGGCGAGATTCACCTGGCGCATTGCGCCAACGACGAGCTGGAAGCATGGCTGGCACGGGTCGCCCCCAGCGAACTGCTTTACAACGTCGATGTGACGCCGGCCTTTGAGCTGCGCCTGAAAACCCACCGCTGCGCCGCCAGCGCCCGGCCCGCATGGCAGTTTGATTCCGCCTTGGGCGCGCGCCGCCTGCTGGAGCAGCTCAAGGTGGCTTCGCTTGCCTCCTGGAATGCCGAAGCACTGACCGAAGCGCACGCGGCCGCTTCCGCCCTGCTGGGTTACGCTGAACACACCCAGGGCCGGGCGCTTTCCCACGTGCAGGGTCTGCAGGTGGTGCGCTCGGGCGAGCTGATTGAGCTGCCGCAAACCACGCGCCGCAACCTTGAGCTCACGCAAACCTTGCGCGGCGAAGACTCACCCACGCTGTTTTCGCTGCTGGACACCTGCACCACCGGCATGGGCAGCCGGGCGCTCAAAAGCTGGCTGCTCACCCCGCGCCGCGACCGCGCACAAGCGGCCGCGCGGCTTGAAGCGATTACCCACCTGCGCGGCGGCTCCCAGCAAACCCTGCGCGCCAGGCTCAAGGGTTGCAGCGACGTGGAACGCATCACCGCCCGCATTGCGCTGCGCCAGGTGCGTCCGCGGGAACTCGTGGCCCTGAAAGATACGCTACAAAAAGCAGAGCTGGTTGCGCCCGCCAGTATTGGGCTCCCGGCACTTTTGATCAAAATCTTTGAAGACCTGCAGCCGCCGGCAGGCTGCCGCGAACTGCTGGGCCGCTATGTGCTGGACGAGCCCGCCGCGCTGATACGCGACGGCGGCGTCATCAACCACGGCTGCGACGGCGACCTGGACGAGCTGCGCGCCATCCAGACCAACTGCGACGATTTCCTGCTGGACCTGGAAGGCCGCGAGAAAGCCCGCACCGGCATCGCCAACCTGCGCGTGCAGTTCAACAAGGTGCACGGTTTTTATATTGAAGTCACACAGGGCCAGATCGACAAGGTGCCCGACGACTACCGCCGCCGCCAGACGCTCAAAAACGCCGAGCGCTACATCACGCCCGAACTCAAAGCCTTTGAAGACAAGGCCCTCTCGGCGCAGGAGCGGGCCCTGGCGCGCGAAAAGTGGCTGTACGAACAGCTGCTCGACCAGCTGCAGGATTTCATTCCCGCGTTGAGCCGCCTGGCGCGGGCTCTGGCCTCGCTCGACGCGCTGTGCGCGCTGGCCGAACGCTCGCTCACCCTCAACTGGGCAGCGCCGGTGTTTTTGCGTGAGCCCTGCATAGACATTGCGCAAGGCCGCCACCCCGTGGTCGAAGCGCGCCTGGCCGAAACCGGCGGCGGCTCCTTTATCGCGAATGACTCCGTCATGAGCGGCAAGCACCGCATGCAGGTCATCACCGGCCCCAACATGGGCGGTAAATCGACCTATATGCGCCAGGTGGCGCTGATCGTGCTGCTGGCCAGCGTTGGCTCGTATGTGCCGGCTGCCAGCTGCCGCCTGGGGCCCATAGATGCCATCCACACCCGCATCGGCGCGGCCGACGACGTGGCCAACGCGCAATCGACCTTCATGCTCGAGATGACCGAAGCCGCGCAGATCCTGCACGCCGCCACCCCGCATTCGCTGGTGCTGATGGACGAAATAGGCCGCGGCACCTCCACCTTCGACGGCCTGGCGCTGGCCGGCGGCATTGCCGCCTACCTGCATAACAAGACGCAGGCCTTCACGCTGTTTGCCACGCATTACTTTGAGCTCACCGAGTTCCCGGCGCAGCACCACAGTGCCGTCAACGTCCACGTGAGCGCCGTCGAATCCGGCGCCGACATCGTATTCATGCACCACATCGAGCCCGGCCCCGCCAGCAAAAGCTACGGGATTGCCGTGGCCAGGCTGGCCGGCGTGCCCGCCGCGGTCGTCAATCACGCCCGCCATGCCCTGAATGCACTTGAAGCCCACCAGAGCGAAGCGCGCGCCCAGGTCGACCTGTTTGCCGCACCGCCTGAAGCCGCGGCGCCCGAGCAAAGCGCCGTGGACAAGGCATTGGGTACCATAGACCCCGATGCACTGAGCCCGCGCGAGGCACTGGACGCCCTGTACCGCCTGAAAAAGATTTCCGCCTCACCGTGACCCAGCGCAACCCGACTGCCCCCACACTTCCAAGCCACCAAAGCCACCTCATGACTTATTGCGTCGCCGCCAAACTCAACGCCGGGCTGGTGTTTTTGTCAGACTCCCGCACCAACGCGGGCCTGGACCACATCAGCACCTTCCGAAAAATGATCGTCTATGAAAAACCGGGTGACCGCTTCATGGTGCTGCTGTCGGCGGGCAATTTGTCGATCTCGCAGTCCATCCGCGAGATTCTGCAGGTCGAGCAGCTCAAGGACCGCGACGGCGGCGAGCCCATCACAATCTGGAACGCCAAAAGCATGTTCGATGCCGCTCGCGTGCTGGGCTCTGCCATCCGCCGCGTCTACGACCGCGATGCCGAGGCGCTGAAAAACGCCGATGTCGACTTCAACGTGTCACTGGTCTTCGGCGGGCAGATCCGCGGCGAAAACATGCGCCTCTTCCAGATGTATTCGGCCGGCAACTTCATCGAAGCCACCGACGAGACACCGTACTTCCAGGTCGGCGAATCCAAATACGGCAAGCCCGTACTGGACCGCGTGCTGACCCCCGCCACGCCGCTGGCCGAAGCCGCCAAATGCGTGCTGGTGTCCATGGACTCGACCATGAAGTCGAATCTCTCGGTGGGCCTGCCGCTGGATCTGGTGGTCTATGAGGCCGACACCTACCAGAGCGACAAGATCGTCTGCATCGACAACGACAACCCCTACTACCGCATGATGCATAGCAGCTGGGGCCAGAAGCTGCGGCAGGTGTTCGACAGCATCGAAGACCCGGTATGGGACGACGCGCACACCGACATCCCGCTGAAGATGCCTGCTACCCGCCACGGCGCCCTGAAGAAAATCAGCACTCCCGACGAGAAGCTGATCTAGTGCCCTCCTCTTCAAAGCCGTTGGTCATCTTTTCCCACGGCAACAGCTTTCCGGCCAGCACTTACAGCGTGGTGTTCCAGAGCCTGAAAGCGCGCGGCTTCCAGGTCAAGGCGATCGAGAAGTTCGGGCACGACCCCCATTACCCCGTGACCAGCAACTGGCCGCACCTGGTGCAACAACTGGCTGACTTCACCACCCGCGAGGTTGAAAAATCCGGCCAGCCGGCCTTCCTCGTCGGCCATTCGCTGGGCGGCTTCCTGAGCCTGATGTGCGCGGCCCGCAACCCGGTGCTGGGCGGCCAGCCCGTCAAGGGTGTGGTGCTGGTTGATTCGCCCATTCTGGGCGGCTGGCGCGCCGCAGCGCTGAGCGTGGCCAAGCGCGCACAACTGGTCGGATCCATCTCCCCCGGCGCCATCAGCCGCAAACGCAAAAACCAGTGGCTGGGCAAGGAAGAGGTGTTCCAGCACTTTCGCAGCAAGAAGGCGTTTGCCGCCTGGGACGAACAGGTGCTGCGCGACTATATCGAGCACGGCACCTATGAGGGCAGCGGCGACGACGACGGCAAGCAGTTGCTGAGTTTCGACCGCGACGTCGAGACCGCGATCTACAACACGCTTCCGCACAACCTGGAAGGTTTGCTCAAACGCCATCCGCTGAAATGCCCCGCGGCTTTTGTCGGTGGGCGGCAATCGGCCGAGATGAAGCAGGTTGGGATGGCGATGACGGAGAAGGTGACGAAGGGGCGGATCATGATGCTGGATGGCAGCCACCTGTTTCCGATGGAGAAGCCTTTGGCAACGGCTGCTGCGGTTGAAGCGGCTTTGCGGAACTTCCTCGACTAGTTCGTTCTTGTTCCCAGAGGGCGCGCGCTTCTGAGGGTTGTTGGCCGGGGGTTGCCCGGCTGCAACTCACTTTCTTTTGCTTCGCCAAAAGAAAGTAAGCAAAGAAAAGGCGACCCGCAGTCTGGGTCCCTACGCTTCGCTTCGGGCAACCTGCGCTGCTCGACTCCGGCGGCGGTCCGCAGAACTCGCCTTCGGCTCAAACAACTGCGGCCCGACCTTCCGCCTCCGTCTGCGCTGCTCGGCCCAGCCAGGACGGGGAAGTCCGAATTTCGGGTACCAAGTCAGAAATACCAAATCAATACCAACAAGGACACGCCACGGCGTGTCCTTCTTTCTTCGGTGTTCGCTTTTGGTATTCCTCCCCACCCCCTTGTGGATGCGCCGAGGAGCGCAGGGCCAGACGGATCAGGGCAAAAACTTGTTTGAGCGAAGCGAGTTGTTTTTGACCCCGGCTGGACCGAGCACCGCAGGTTGCCCCGCAGCGAAGCGCAGGGGACGCAGGAACCAGGGTCGCCTTTTCTTTGCTTACTTTCTTTTGGCGAAGCAAAAGAA
>NZ_JBFUBD010000036.1:0-22910 GCF_056405935.1 Polaromonas sp. P1_E3 | reverse complement strand
GGATGGGGGTGGATGAAGTGGATGGATTGGATGAGGGACGGGTAGTCCGCATTATTGCCAGGATGCGCCGCCTTGCAAGGCCGGCGTGATGCTCCCTAGCGCATGAATTTCCCCCCGCGCCCGATGATGGTCAGGTCGGTGAAGCGCGAGCCCTCGTGGCTTTGCGGGCTGTAGTTCACCGTGAAACCCCCCATGTTGTAGTCGCGCATGGACTCAAGCGCAGTCACCAGGCTTTCACGTGTCAGGCCCTTGCCGRCCCGGCGCAGGCCTTCGGTAAAGACCTTGGCCACGAGGAAGCCTTCCATGCTGGAGAAGTCGAAGTCCTTGTGGCCGCCTTCAGTCATGCGCTGCTGGTATTCACGCACGATGGCTGACGAGGGGGTGTAGGGAAAGGGCATCACCTGCGAAATCGTCACGCCCGCCCCCGTGTCGCCCAGCTCTTCTGCGAGCGCCTTCGAGCCGACAAAACTCACATTGAAAAACTGGCCGCCGTAGGCCTTGGCCCGGGCCTGCTTGATCAGCGCGGCGCAGGACTTGTAGGCACTGATCTGGATCACTGCCTCGGGCGCGGCCTTGAGTATTTCTGCCAGCGGCGCGGCAACATCCACGCTGTTGCGCTCGACCGTGACGCTGGCGGCCGGCTTGAGGTTGCGCCGGGTCAGCGCCCGCATCACGCCTTCAAGCCCGGCTTTGCCGTAAGAGTCGTTCTGGTAGAAGATCGCGATTTTGGTGATGCCGACGGTGCTCAGGTGCTGCACGATGCGCTCGGTCTCGTCAAAGTAGCTGGCACGTACGTGGAACAGGTTGCGGTTGAACGGCTCGCGCAGGCCCTGCGCGCCTGTGAACGGGCCTACCAGCGGAATGCCCGCCGCGTTGATGGCGGGTACTGCGGCCAGGGTTGTGGGCGTGCCGACCGAGCCGACCAGTGCGAACACCTTGTCTTCCTCGATCAGGGCCTTGACTGCGGCGGCCGCCTTGTCGGGTTCGTAGCCGTCGTCCCGCGACACCAGCTTGAGGGTGCGGCCGTTGATACCGCCTGCCGCGTTGATCGCATTGAAGTGCGCCAGCAGGCCCAGCTGCATGCGTTTGCCCAGTTCGGCGGCGGGGCCGGTCTGGGCGGCGAATTGGCCGACACGAATCTCGGTGTCCGTCACACCGGTTTCTGCCGACTGCGCTGCGGCGGCGACAAGCACCCCCAGCAATGCTCCCCAACGCCACCATGGCTTGTTTTTCATCGGGAACCTCCGTTGTTTTGCGGCTTCTGGGCTTTTTTCTGCCCCTCTGCCTATGCAACTCGTTGCATAGGTGGATTGCAAGGTAGCCCAATGCGCGCGGCTTGGCAACGCGGTTAGTCCGGGTGGAGGCGGATTTGAGCGGTTCTCCGTGAGAAAACCGTGGAAACCGTGAAGAAACTGTGAAAAACAGGCGCCAATGCCTTTCTTAAAAACCGGCGTCGCCTAAACCCCCAGCGGAAGCCTGGCGGTGTTTTTGACTTCTTCCATGACCGGGTAAGTGCGGGTTTCGCGCACGCCCGGCAGCTGCCAGAGCACCGTGCCGGCAAAGGCGCGGTAGGCCGCCATGTCGGCCATGCGGGTCTTGAGCAGGTAGTCAAAGCCGCCCGCCACCATGTGGCATTCGGAGATTTCGGGGTGAACCTGCACCGCGGCCTTGAAGGCTTCAAACACATTGGGTGTGGTGCGGTCCAGCAGCACCTCCACAAATACTGTCATGCCGGCACCCAGCTTGAGCGGGTTGAGCAGCGCCTCGTACCCCAGGATGTAGCCGTCACGGCTCAAGCGCTGGACCCGCGCCAGGACGGCGGTAGGCGACAGCGCCACGCTCTCGGCGAGCTTGAGGTTGGAAATCCGGCCGTCCTGCTGCAGGACATTCAGGATTTTGAGGTCGATGCGGTCAATTTGGGGTGAGGTTTCTGTCATGACTAGCGAATTATCCGGTGAATGCTGCGAATTTAGCGGGAAATTCTGTGGCATTCAACAGAACATCGTCATATTGACCGAATAAACGCTGCTTACCTTGAAAACCTCCATGAACTCCCTGTTGCCCTTATCTCCGCGCCTTCCCTTTCCTTACCGCCCCGAAGCCGGCATCGTGGCCGCGCACCTGCAGCGCCTGGCGGGCGCGCTCGACTGGGCGGCGGCCGCGCACTCTGCCCAGCCCTGGGTTCAGGCCGTGCGTGACAACCCGCCGCCCTTTTGGGCCATGGAAAGCCTGCTGAAAGAGTACCCGATCTCCAGCGCCGAAGGCCTGGCGCTGATGCGCCTGGCCGAAGCCCTGCTGCGCGTGCCGGATGCTGAAACCGCGATCGCGCTCACGGCCGACCAGCTGGGCCGCGCCGACTTCGAGAGCGCCGGTGACGGCGTAATGGCCCGCCTGTCGGCTTCGGCCATCGCCATGTCCAAGATGTTCCTGCCCGAAGGCGGCCAGCCCAACCTCATGAGCAAGCTGGGCGCGCGCACGGTGGTGGCGGCGACCCTGCGCGCCGTGCAGTTGCTGGGCCGGCAGTTTGTGCTGGGCCAGACGATCGGCGATGCCATGAAAGAAGCCGACGACTCCCGGAGGAAGATTCCCAATCTGCGCTTCAGCTATGACATGCTGGGCGAAGGCGCACGCACCGACGCCGATGCGCTGCGTTACCTGGCCAGTTATACGAATGCTATTAAATCAATAGCTGCTGGCGCTCGTCTAACGGGCCTTACCGAGCAAAATGACGGAATATCCATCAAGCTCAGCGCCCTGCACCCGCGCTACGAAGACGCCCAGCGCGAACGCGTGATGGCCGAGCTGGTGCCGCGTGTCTGGAGGCTGTGCGAGCTGTCGGCCCGGGCCAACATCAACCTCACCATCGACGCCGAAGAGGTCGACAGGCTTGAGCTGTCGCTGGATGTGTTTGAAGCCCTGGCCGCCCTGGTGGCAAAGCACCACCCGCAATGGCAGGGCTTTGGCCTGGCCATGCAGGCCTACCAGACCCGCGCGCTGGAGCTCATTGAACACATCGCCGCCATTGCACGCAAATACGGCCTGCGCTTGATGTGCCGCCTGGTCAAGGGTGCGTACTGGGATTCGGAGATCAAGCGTGCGCAGGAAATGGGCCTGCCGCACTACCCTGTGTTCACGCACAAGCACCACACCGACGTGTCCTACCTCGCCTGCGCGCAAGCCCTGCTGGCCGCGCCGGATGCGATCTACCCGCAGTTTGCCGGCCATAACGCCGCCACCATCGCCGCGATTTTGCAGATGGCATCCCGCAATGCAGTCCCCTTCGAACTGCAGCGCTTGCATGGCATGGGTGAGGGCGTGTTCCGCGAGGTATTGAAGAACCCGCTGATCAGCTGCCGCGTGTACGCCCCCGTGGGTGCCCACCGCGACCTGCTTGCTTACCTGGTGCGCCGGCTGCTGGAGAACGGCGCCAATTCCTCCTTTGTGCACCAGCTGGCCGACGAGTCGGTCGGCATGGGCGAACTGCTGACGTCGCCGCTGCGGCTGGAGCCCGAGTCATCGCTGCCGCTACCGCCCGCGCTGTACGGCCCGGGCCGGCCCAACAGCCAGGGGCTGGACCTGACGGTTCAGAGCATGCGCACGCCGCTGCTGGATGCGCTGGCGACCACGCAGGTTCCCGTGGTGCCGGAGTTTGATGCGAAATCGGCCGCCAGCGCAATCGTGGCGGGCGCAAACAGCTATCAAAAGTGGAGCAAAGTGCCTGTGGCCGAGCGTGCCGCCACCCTGCGCCGTGCAGCTGACGCGATGGAGCGGCAGATGCCGAAGTTCTGCGCCCTGCTGGTCAAAGAGGCTTTCAAGACCTGGGGGGATGCGGTGTCTGAAGTGCGTGAGGCGGTGGACTTTTTGCGCTACTACGCCAATGAAACCGAACGCATCATGCAGCCGGTGGCGCTGCCTGGCCCGACCGGTGAAACCAATGAGCTGCGCCTGTCGGCACGCGGCGTGTGGGTCTGCATCAGCCCCTGGAATTTCCCGCTGGCCATCTTCACCGGCCAGGTCGCGGCAGCACTGGCCACTGGCAACGCCGTGATGGCCAAACCCGCCGAGCAAACCCCCGGCGTGGCCTGGGAAGCCGTGAGGCTCTTGCATGAAGCCGGGGTGCCCGAAGGCGTGCTGCAACTGGCGCACGGGCCCGGCGAAACCGTGGGCGCGGCGCTGGTGGCCGCACCGCAGGTGGCCGGCGTGGTGTTCACCGGTTCCACCCAGGTCGCCAAAATCATCAACCGCGCGCTGGCCGCCAAAGACGGCCCCATCGTCCCGCTGATCGCCGAGACCGGCGGCATCAATGCCATGCTGGTGGACAGCACGGCCCTGCCTGAGCAGGTGGCCGACGCCGTGGTGCAAAGTGCGTTCCGCTCTGCAGGCCAGCGCTGTTCGGCCCTGCGCCTGTTATGCGTACATGAAGGCATCGCCGACCATGTGATCGAGATGATCAAAGGCGCCGCGCAGGAGCTGGTGGTGGGCGAGACAGCTGACCTGGCAACGGATGTCGGCCCGGTGATCGACCGCGAAGCCTTTGACAACATCCAGAAGCATCTGGAACGCCTGGGTTCAACGTCAAAAGTGCTGGTAGGCCATAAGGAACGTGCGCGAGCAGCTCCTGATTTCATAGCAAACGCCATTCCCCCCACGGCCTTTGAGGTGCGCAGCCTGGCCGAAGTCAAGGACGAAATCTTCGGCCCCGTGCTGCAGATCGTGCGCTGGGGCAGTGGCGAGCTGGTCACGCCCGAAGCCGTCATTGCGCAGATCAACGCCCTGGGTTACGGCCTCACGCTGGGCATTCAAACCCGCATCGACTCACGCGCGCAGGCGCTGGCCGCCGCGGCCCATGTGGGCAATATTTATGTGAACCGCAACATGATCGGCGCAGTGGTCGGTGTACAGCCCTTCGGCGGTGAAGGCCTGTCCGGTACAGGCCCCAAGGCGGGTGGGCCGCATTACCTGTACCGCTTTTGCTCGGAGCAAACGGTGACGGTGAATACGACCGCGGCGGGGGGGAATGCGGCGCTGCTGGCGGGTGGGGTTTGATCCCCACTCCTGCGAGCTGAAGCGGATAGGGTGCTATCTACCAGAAAGCTTGCGCATCTGCCGGTCATGCCACCGGCCCAGCAGCGTGACCGCCACCGCAGCGCCTATCAAGGCCATGAACATGTCCGACTGTGTATCCCAGGGATCCCCTTGGGTCCCGAGGAATTCGTCCGCGCCCTTACCCAGCGCCAAGGCCGCCCACCACTCCACCAGTTCATACACCGCGCTGATGGCCATGGCCACGCACACCGACAAAAACCCTGCCATGCGGCGGCTGCCCAGGTAGCCCCGCTGCAGCAATACCTCGCGTGCCACCATCGCAGGCACCAGCCCCTGCATGAAGTGGCCGACCTTGTCGTAGGGGTTTCGGCTCAGGTGAAACATATCCTGCAGCCAGAAACCCGGCGGCACCCGGGCATAGGTGTAGGCGCCACCCACGATCAGCACCAGCATGTGCAGCGCAATCAGCACGTACAGCAAGGTCGTCAGCGGGTAGCGCCGGCCCGTGGCCAGCAGCACCGGTGCGGCGATGACGGCGGGCGCCACCTCGAGCACCCAGGTACCCCGGTCATACGGCGCCATACCCGACCAGACCAGCGCGGCCAATACCAGCAGGCCCAGAGCGACCAGCAGCGGCCTGCGGTCAGTCATGCGTTGCCATGCACCGGCTCACAGCGCACCTCGGTCTTCACCGAGTTGGCGATGAAGCAGGCGTCGTGCGCCTCGTGGTGCAATTGGTCGATCTCGGCACGTGTGGGCAACCGTTCACCGGAAAACGCCACCTCCGGCCGCAAGGTGACGGTGGTCATGGMGATTTTTCCTTCGGCGTTCTTTTCCATCACGCCGCTGGCCGCATCAAAGTAGCGCGCCACGGCAAATTTGCGTTTGGCCGCAATCGACAAGAACCACAGCATGTGGCAGCTGGACAGCGAGGCGACAAACGCTTCTTCCGGATCCATGGCCGATGCGTCCGACATCGGCAAGGGCACAACGTGGGGTGAGGAAGAGCCCGGCACCTCAAGGCCGCCATCGAACCGGATCAAATGCCTGCGGCTGTAGCGGTTACCCAAGAAATCGCCGCCATTGATTTCCCATAAAACCTCTGCCGTGTAAGTCGACATGGCCGTCCCTTGAAGTCAGCGAAAGAAATTGTGCAGCGCGGTGGCCGTAGCCTCCGGCTGTTCTTCGGGGATGAAATGGCCAGCTGGCATGGCGTGACCCGAAACATCGCCGCTGCATTGTTCTTGCCACAAGGCCAGCGGTTCGAACATCCGGTGCACCACACCGCGTTCGCCCCACAGGAGCAGAAAGTCACAGGCCACCTTCAGCTGTTGTGCGCGGCTTTCGCGGTCATGGTCCAGGTCAATACCGGCGCTGGCGCGGTAGTCTTCACACGCCGCATGCAGCGCATCGGCATTGCAAAAGCAGCGCTCATATTCGGCCAGCGCCTGCGGCTCGATGTAGTTGAGCCCCGCGCTGCCCCAACCGCCGAGCTTGGCATGCAGATAGGCCCTGGCGGTTTCAGGGTGGTTGGCACCCATCATGATTTCGGGCAGCGGCGCCGGTTGCAGCATATGGAACCAGTGGTAATAAGCCCGCGCAAACGCCATGTAGGGCTCTGTCATGCTGCGGCCTTCGTACATGTCCAGTGTGGGGGCGATGTCGATGACGCAAAGCTTTTGCACGCGCGCCGCGTAGTCCAGCGCCAGCCGGTGCGCCACACGCCCGCCGCGGTCGTGGCCGCAGAGATAAAAGCGGTCCACACCCAGGGCGTCCATCACCCCGACCATGTCGTGCGCCATGTTGCGCTTGCTGTAGTTGCTGTGGTCGGGCAGGCCCGCGGTTTTGGAAGAGTCCCCGTAGCCCCGCAGATCGGGCATGACCAGGAAATAGTGTTTTGCCAGGCGCTGCGCCACGCGGTGCCACATCACATGCGACTGCGGAAAACCATGCAGCAGCAACAGGGCCGGGCGCAGCGGATCGCCCGGTACGACCCGGGAAAACCGCGCGTTGATGGACGCGCCGTTGACCTCAAAGCTGCGTGACTCAAAACCGTCAAACCAGGACATGGGAACTCCTGTTCAGATCAACTCTTGCGCTGGGCCAGGTATTTTTGCAGATTCGCCGCCGCCCTTGCCCGCACCTTGGCGCGCAGAAAGGGCGTCCAGCCCAGCAGCAGGCCGGGCGCGCCCAGCGCCTGGCGCGACCAGGACCAGAAATCAAAGCGGTCGCGGTGCCGCGTGATCAGGCCCTGTTCGTTGAATTCAAACGCGCCGTCAATGCTGTTGTGCACCATGCGCCCGGTGGCGCTGAAGCGGTAGTAGGCGTCCCAGTGGGATTTTCCCGTGCTCGCCCCGGCTTCCAGGCCGCTGTAGGTGAGCTTCCAGACGTCCATGCCTTTAGCCTTGGTGGCGTCGCACAGCATGTGCCACATGCCGGTGACCTCGCGGTGCCCCCGCAGCGAAAATGCCTCGTCGTCGAATGCGGTGTCCGGGGCATAGCAGGTCGCCATGGTGTCGGAATCCAGCCGTGCGAAGGCGCTGTAAAACTTCTCGAGGGTGGCCTGGTTGGGGTGCATGGTGTCTCCTTGGCGGTGTTTTTCGGGGTGGCCGGGTGGCTTGGCGACTCTATAGCGCTTCGGTTCGTGGCGGCGTCGCTCACGCGTCAGCCGGCTTCGCGCAGCAATTGCAGCAGCCGTTGCAGCGCGTGCTGCACGGTGGCGCTGCGCACCGCGGCACGGTCGCCGTCAAAGCGCCGGACTTCGGACACCAGCCGGCCCGGCAGCGCAAAACCAAACCATACCGTGCCGACAGGCTTGGCGGCACTGCCGCCGGTTGGGCCTGCCACCCCTGTGACTGCCACCGATACCTGTGCGCGGGAGCGGCCAAGGGCGCCGGAAGCCATCGCACGAGCCACTTCTTCGCTGACGGCGCCGTGCCCGGCAATCAGCGCAGCCTCCACCCCCAGCTGTTCGTTTTTTGCTTCGTTGGAATAGGTGACAAAGCCGCGCTCGAACCACGCGCTGGAGCCTGCCAGGTCGGTGCAGGCCGCCGAGATCATGCCGCCGGTGCAGCTTTCGGCCGTGGCGAGCATCCAGCCTTTTTCAAGCAGCAAATCGGCCACCTGCCCAACAGGGGTGGGCGCAAGCAGCTCCTTTTTTGATAGCAAGTTGCTGCTCACCAGAATCTCCAGACTGCGATCACCAGCAAGGCGCAGAACGCCGCCACCAAATCGTCAAACAGGATGCCGAAGCCGCCGCGCCAGCCGAAGCCCTTGAAAGCATGGTCCGCCCATGCCACCGGGCCGGGTTTCACGGCATCAAAAAAGCGGAACAGCGCAAACGCGGCGAGCTGCGCTTCAAAGCCTGCCGGCATGACCAGCCAAAGCACCAGCCAGAAGGCCACGACTTCGTCCCAGACGATGTTGCCCGGGTCCAGCACGTTCATGGCTTTCGCGGTGACGGTGCAGGCCCACCATCCGATGAGTGCAGAAGCTGCAATCAGCCAGCCCATGTCCGCCGGCGACAGCCATTGCTGCAGCACCAGAAAAGCCAGCCAGGCCCAGAGCGTGCCTGCCGTGCCGGGCGCCACCGGGCTCAGGCCCGAACCGAAACCGAGGGCGATGAAATGCGCAGGATGCGACAACAAAAACCTGGCGCTGGGCCGGAACCGTGGCGGGCGGGGGATTTCTGCAGGCGTGGGAAGTTCGGACATGCGGGTCATGATGCTGTGGCGGGGGCTGCGCTGGTTTTTTCCAGCCATTCGGCCCAATGGTCGATGCAGGCCTTGATTTTGGGCAGGCGGTGGCGGTTGGTAAGCGTTACCGCATAAATCGGGCTGGGTTGTTCGTCGACAAAGTCCGCCAGCACCGGGACGAGCAGACCCTGGCGCACCAGGGGTTCGGCGACCAGCGTGGCGCAACGCGAAATGCCCAGGCCCTGCAGTGTCAGGGTGGCGGTCATGCCGGTATTGTCCGAGCGCCAGGACGCCTTGGGCACGATCACGCTGGGTTTACCGTCAACCACGAAAGGCCAGTGATTGAGCATGGGTACGCCGCTGTTGGTGATCAGCCGGTGGCGGTTCAACTCATCGGGATGCTGCGGTGACCCATAGGCCTGCAGGTAAGCAGGCGCGGCATACAGCCGCCGGCCCAGCGCGCCGATCTGGCGTGCCACGACGGTGTCAGTCAACGGCGTCCCGGTGCGAATGGCGATATCGATGCCGTCGCGCGCCATGTCCACCAGCCGGTCTTCCACCTGGAGGTCCACGCACAGCTGTGGGTAGCGCTGGTGCAGGCTGTCAAAGCTGGGCGCCAGAAGGTACTGGGCGACGACGGTGCTGGCTGCCACGCGCACCCAGCCGGAGGCCTGCTGCGACTGGCTGGCAAATTCTCCCTCCAGTTCGTCGAGCGTCCCGACGATGCGGCGGCAGTATTGCAGAAAGGTTTCCCCTTCGGCGGTGGGCGCCAGACCGTGCGTGGAGCGATGGATCAGGCGTGTGCCGCAGGCTTTTTCGATACGGCTGAGGCTGCGTGAAACCTGGCTGACCGGGACGTCGCGTTCACGGGCAACGGCCGAGAGGGTGCCCAGCTCGGCCACGCGGGCAAAGAGGAGCATGTCGTCGAAGCCGAGGTTGCGCATGGGCCAATGGTAACCAGTACGGCAGGACGAGGCCGCCAGCGGCTTTGCAGCCTGCGCAAGACCCATTTGCGGGCCGTGCTGTTTCCGTCTTGCCGTGCTTTTCCTACAGTGCTTTCAACCCCGGCAAACCCAGGGCAGAAAAGGAAAACATCATGAACCGCACCCTTTCGCTTGAAGAGTACAACCGGCTGATCGATCTGGCCGGGCTGCGTGCCAGGCAATTGCGCCGCGAAGCCGTCGAAAATTTCGGCCGCGGTGCCGCGCCCGCAGTCTTGCGGGTCACCACACGCCTTGTGCATGCCCTGGCGCGCCATGCCCGGCTGCGCAAACAGGCAGGAACCTGAATCACACCGGTGCGCCGGCCATCCGGTGCAGCCGCCTGTCACAGCCGCTTCACAGAAAGGCGTCAAAGTCCACCGATTCAACACGGAGGATGGCCATGTCTGTTTTGGCGAAGATGAATGGATTGACCCTGGCGGCAGCCTGTGCGTTGTGCCTGGCTTCAGGGGCCGGGCACGCACAGGCGCAACCGCAACCGGCCCCGGCAGTGGAGGCGGTTCTTGCCGGCCATGCAGCGCTGGGCGCCACCACCGCCGTGCCCGCGCCTCACGATGCGGGTCCTCTTTTCGCCACAGCGGGGAAATTTGCGAACGCAAAACGCCAGCGCAATGAGCGGCTGGGCAGCGAAAGCGCCAACACCTTTGTCGGCGACCCCAAATACCCGCGCGCTTCCGGTGGCACCCTGCCCATGAAGGGACAGTCGGTGCAGGGATTTTCGGGCATTGTGTCGCTGGGCAAAGGCGACTTCCTGGCGCTGACCGACAACGGCTTTGGCAACAAGGTCAATTCCCAGGACGCGCTGCTGATGGTGCACCGGTTGTCGGCGGACTGGACCAAAGGCGAGGTCCGGCGGCGCAGCACCGTTTTCCTGAGCGATCCCGACAAGCGCGTGCCTTTTCACATCCAGAATGAGAACACGCAGCGCCGTTATCTCACGGGCATCGATTTCGACCCCGAGTCCATCCAGGTAGTGGGCAACGAATGGTGGATTGGCGATGAGTACGGCCCTTACCTGCTGCGCACCGATTTCCAGGGACGCGTGCTCGGCGTGACCGAGACGGTCATCAATGGCAAGCTGCTGGCGTCGCCCGATCACTACATGCAGGGCCGCCTGCCCAACCTGCCGGGCGAGGCATTGTTTGAGGTGCGCCGCTCCAACGGGTTTGAAGCCATGGCCAGATCACCCGACGGCAACAAGCTGTACCCGATGTTTGAAGGCCCGCTGTTCGATACGGCCGCCAAGAGCGTGGAAAAAGCCGGCGAAAAAACCTATGTGCGCATCAATGAGGTGGACGCGGCCTCGCGCAGCTTCACCGGCAAGCAGTGGAAGTACCTGCTGGAAGAGGTGGGCAACGTCGCCGCCGACTTCCAGTTGCTGGACGCGACAACCGGCCTGGTGATTGAGCGTGACGACAGCACCGAAGGCCAGTTGCCGGCGTGCCCTGGCGAAGCGCGCACTGACTGCTTCACCCGGCCGGCGCGTTTCAAGCGCGTCTACAAGATTGACCTGGCGCAAAGCGATGCGGACGGGTTTGTGCGCAAGGTGGCCTATGTCGACCTGACCCGTATCGCCAATCCGCGGCGGCTGGCCAGACTGGGCCCCAACGAAGCGGTGTTTTCACTGCCACACCTGGGGCCTGAAGGGCTGGCGATTGTCGACGCCACGCACATCGTGGTGGTCAACGACAACAATTTCCCGTATTCGTCCGGCCGTGAAATCGGCAGGCCGGATGCCAATGAACTGACGCTGCTGGACATTCGCGCCCTGGTGGATGCGAAGTAAAGGCGCGCAGGCGCTTCTTCAGACGTTTCTTATTTCCCGGCAAAGTGATCAAACGAGGAAAAGCGCTGCGAAACGGCTTTCCCCTGTGCATCGACCAGGCGAAGCCCGGGTTGAGGGTCGATTTTTCCAATGCGGGTGACGGGCGTTGCGGCAAGCTGTGAAGCGGCCTGCACGGCCTCGCGTGCGGAGGGCGGCGCGGTGAAAGCGAGCTCGTAGTCGTCCCCGCCGGCGAGCGCGCATTCCAGCTGCTTTTCATGGGAAATAATGCCTCCAGCCCAATCAGGATGCGCGCAAGCAGCTATCAAATTAATAGCAAATGAGGTATCGATAGTGGCACCTGCGCCAGACGCCTTGAGGATGTGCTGCAGGTCACCGAGGAGGCCATCGCTCACGTCGATGGCGGCAGACGCGATGCCTCGCAAGGCCAGGCCGAGGGCCACGCGCGGCGTGGGTTGTTCGAGCCGCTGGCGGGTTTGTGCAAGGACGCCTGGAGGCAGGGCCAGGGCGCCGCGCAGCGCCTCCAGGGCAAGCCGCGCGTCACCCAGCGCACCGCTGACATAGATGTCGTCACCGGGTTGTGCACCGGATCGCAGCAGTGCCTGGCTCTTGCCGTCGATCACAGGCACCTCGCCGAACACCGTGATGCAGATGTTGAGCGGCCCCTGGGTGGTGTCGCCGCCCACGAGTTCACAGCCGTGGGCGTCGGCCAGTGCCAGCAGGCCTTGCGAAAATGCCGCCAGCCAGGCTTCCCCGATGCGGGGCAAGGCCAGGGCCAATGTGAATGCCAGGGGCCTGGCGCCGCAGGCGGCCAGGTCGCTGAGATTGACAGCCAGCGCCTTGTGGCCCAGCGTGGAAGGATCCACATCGGTAAAAAAATGCCGGCCTTCGACCAGCATGTCGCTGGAGATGGCCAGCTGTGTGCCGGGCCTGGGCTGCAGCAATGCGCAGTCGTCACCGACACCCAGTACGGCCTGGCGGGCAGGACGCGTGAAATAGCGTGCGATCAGGTCAAATTCACCCATACACCGAGCATACAGGCCTGCGAACAGGTTCAAGGCGCTGCGGCTATCCGGCAAAGCCGGGCCGGGGAGGCATCAGGGATGCTGCTGGTGCGTGATGCCGCCGCGAAAACGGTCGGCTGCCTGCCGTATGACCTCGGCCAGCAGGTGTTCCTCGCCCTGTCTTTCGCGCAGCCAGCGGGCATCGTTGTCGGCACGCTCCACGCTGTTGCGCAGCAAGTGCAGCGAGGCACCGGCGCCCATGCCGGTGGCGTGGCGCTCAATCTGTGCCATGGTCAGCAGGATGTGCTCGCGCAGCGGCATGTGGCCGCCGGTTGCGGGGTCGACGTAGACCGCATCGAGCCCGAAGCGGCAGGCCTGAAAGCGGTTGTAGGTATACACCAGGTAGTCGTCTTCGGTTGGCATGAAGGGTTGCTCATGCATGAACCAGGACGCCAGTGACTGCACAAAGCCGGCCAGGGCGGTTGCCCGCTCTACCGTCAGCGGCGTGTCGAACACACGAATCTCGATAGTGCCGAACTCGGGCTTGGGCCGGATGTCCCAGTAAAAGTCCTTCATGCTCTTGACGACGCCGGTGCGTGTCATTTTGTCGAAGTACAGCGTGAAGTCGCTCCACGTCAAGGCAAACGGCGCGCGGCCCGACAGTGGAAAGGCAAACACGGAATTGAGCCGCGCCGAATCAAACGCCGTGTCTTGCCCCTGCACATAGGGCGAAGACGCCGACAGGGCAATGAAGTGAGGGATGTAGCGGGACATGCGATGCAGCGTGAGCAGGGCGCTGTCGGCATCGGAGCAGCCCACATGCACGTGTTGGCCAAAAATTGTGAACTGCTTGGACAGGTAGCCGTACAACTCCGACAGTTCGCGAAAGCGGGGTTTGTCGTAGATGCGGCGTTCATGCCATTGCTGGAACGGGTGCGTGCCGCCGCCTACCACCGCGATGTTGAGCTTGTCGGCGCTCTTGACGAGCGCATCGCGAATCTGAGAGAGCTGGCCCAGCACCTCCGAAGCGTTGTGGCATACGCCGGTCGAGATCTCGATCATGCTGGACGTCATTTCGGGCACCACGGCGCCGGGCAGYGGTATTTTGGCCATCAGGCGCAACATGTCTTCGGCATATGGCGCGAGATCGTAGTCGTGGGTGTTGACGAGCTGCAACTCGAGCTCGACACCCAGCGAGAGGGCCGCGGACTTCTGGAAAGGTTCAAGACTCATGAACGGGTCCTGTTGAGGGGCTGCGTGTGAGCGGCGCCCAGGGTTTGGAGCTTTCGCCCGAGCGGTAGATGGCCACGGTGGCGAGCACGGCGCCCAGCACTTCCATCAGCAGGATCGCGGGCAGGGCCACGCTGGCGATCTGGCGCCCGGTGGCGCCTGAGGCTGCCGCAAACTGTGAGACCAGCAGCAGCGCTACTGACGACATCGGCGACATGGCGCAGCCGACCCAGAGGGCCTGCTTCCAGCTGGCGCCGCTGCCCACATTGCCGATGGCGACACCGGCAATCTTGGCAACCATGCGGGCCACGACCATGCCGATGACCAGACCGGTAACCGGCCCGCTCCAGTCCGCTTGCGCGGCCACCACCGAGACCAGCACAAACATCAACATGGTCAGCATCGACGAGGCGGTGCCCATTTGCCGCGGCCAGGACCAGGGGCGCGGATTGAGCTGCTTGAGCAGCATGCCGCCCAGCAGGGCCGCCAGCGGCGCCGAACCGCCGAAGTGGGCCGCAAGCGCCGCACCCGCGGCAATCAGCGCCAGCAGCAAAATGGCGGTGTTTTCGCTGGTGGGGCTCATCACCCGCAAGGCGATGCGCAGCGTCAGTGCGAGCACCGCGCCGACGACGACAGACAGGCCCAGCACCACCAGCACCGGGTACAGCGGGCTCGAGAGCGCAGCTTCACCGCGCGGCATCAGGCCGGCGCGGGCGCTGCACAGGGTCAACGCATAGAGTGTGCCCAGTGTCGACAGCACCAGGGCGCGTTCTGTCACCGGCCCGGCTGCGCGTGTGTCAATCGCCACGCGCGAAAGAACAGCCGGCGATGCGGCCATGGCCAGCAATGCAAGCGACTCCGCGACGATCTCGCGCACGCCCAGTTTGCTCAAGGCCCAGTGGACAAAAACATAGGTGAGCGCAGATTCGGCCAGGCTCTGCACGAGCACCATGGGGTTGTGGCGAAACCAGCGCAGCGGGATGCGGCCACCCGCCTCAAACAGCACGACGGCAACACCCAGTTCCAGCAGGAAGAGCCCTGTGCCCTGCAGCGGCCACACGGCACCGGTGAAACCAGCCAGTCCGGCCAGCCCGCCCACGAGTGAATAGCCAATGACCTTGGGCAGGCCGGTATAGCGGTTGACCAGGTGGCCTGCCGCAGCGGCCACCGCCAGCAGGATGGACCATTGCACGGTCGGCAAACCTGCCGACGGCTTGATCCACTCGGCCCAGATGGCCAGGATTTCATTCATACGGGGTTGTCTCCACTGTCGTCAGGACTACTTCAAGCATGCCCTGCGTGCGGCATGTTGCGCATTGAGTGGCCAGCCTTGGCGGCATGAAGCCCGGTGGTGTCTCTGAAAAGAAACGTTGCATTAATTTACCGGCGCCTCGCGGCAGGACCTGTAGGACAAGACCGGAAGATAGATTCACCCCTATCGGGCTCACTGCGTGTAGCCCTTTTCCCCTTGCAGGGGACGGCGCCTGCGGCCCGGCGAAGCCGGTTCCGCGGCCCCTGCTTGCTTGAAGAGTTCAGTGGGCACAACCAGTGGTGCCGCGGGACTGGCTTTGCCAGACCGCAGGCGCCGTCCCCTCGAGGGGAGAACAGGCTACACGAAGTGAGCCTGGACAGGGGTGTTACTTATCCAGAGGCATAAAGAAGCTGCGCGGGTGGCTGCGCAGGCGTGCCCAGATGGCGCTGCGTATGCGGGCGCGATCGAGGTTGCTCACGTTGTGGGCCTGCAGTGCCAGGCGAAACGCGAGGTAAAAACTCACGCCGAGGTTCAGTGCGCCAATCAGGGGAATGGCAAGGACGCACGACCAGATCTGCCAGTGCCGGAACGCTTCGAGCCCGAGAGAGGCACCGGCCGCCGCCAGCTGGCCGGTTGACAGCGTGACGTGGCGGGCCTGGAGTTCAAGACCAAAAAAACCGGTGAAGGCTGGTATCAGGCCGAGCATGAAACCCAGCGCAATGTTGGACGCGAAACCCGAGATGTTGTCGCGCGTGAAGGCGGACCAGCGGGCTGCGCGCTCGCTCCCCAGTACGGCAGTGATGCGCGGGTTGTGGCGCATCGCTGAATCAAGGTGGTGCAACACAAACCAGTTTTCGGTCCAGCCCCCGATCATGCTGGCTGCAAACAGGATGCCGCCGGTGAAACCGGCCCACAACAGGGCAGGGCCCATCACGGTGAGGGTGTCCAGTACGTGGTGCGCGTCGGCGGCGCTGATCATGGGCTGGCCCATCATCACCTGGATCAGTGCGTTGATCAGCAGCACGGCCGGCACCACCATGAATACGTTGCCGCACACCGCTGCAACCTGGGAACGCACCAGGTGCGTGACCTCGTCGACAAACGCTTCAATGGGGCCTGTCGCATCGGTCGAGCCGATGTCCTTGAGCTTTGCCGCCATCGCCGGCGCGGTCATCGCGGGTTGTTTGGTGGCCAGCGTGAAATGCAGCAGCTGGATCACGACAAAACTGCCGGCGTAGACAACACTGGACCAGAAACCGCCCCAGAAGGCGGAAAGCCCGACGGCGACAACCATGAACTTGAGCAAGGTGGTGAAGGCGGTGATCGCCCCGCCGCCCATGGCCTTGCCCAGCATTTCGCGGTATTCCTCGCGGGTGCGGGTGATGTAGGTCTCTCCGGTCTCCGCGCTGCGCTCTGCCATCTTGGCCGACAGCAGCGTGGAATTGGCGCTGATCAGCGCGCCTATGCTCTTGCTCTCCTGCGCCGTGATGACGCGGCGTGCCAGCAATTTCAGTGCGGCCATGCCCGGCTTGGGTGAAAGCAGGGCATCCAGCAGTTCGCGCACGCGCAGGATGCGTTCTCGCAGCTGGCGCAGCCGAAACACCATGCCGACGGAAATGCCGTGGTCTTCGAGGTGTACGTAAATGCTGTTGACGGCCTGGCGGCAGGCATCGAGCCGCTCACGGTACTGAGCGATGGCAGACTGCAACTGGGCTTCGTCCCGGTCGGGCTTGAAGAACGCATTGCGCAGCTCGTCGATGTCGGCGGGCAAGGCATGAAAAGCCCTGGCGCGCGGTGTGGCGCGGTTCATGCGCAGGCGCAGCTCCGGTGCAAAACCGGTGGCGCGAATCTGCGCCGTGCAATACGTCAGGGCGTCCATCAGGCTGTATTGCCAGTGCAGGGCATCAAGCTGCGGGCTGGCCGACAGCAGCTGTGTCAGGCGGCTGACCTGCGCGTCTTCCAGGGCGCCCATCCATTGGGCATCGAAGCGCGTGGGAGTAACCAGCGGGAAAAGCTCCGAAGCATCGGTGGTTTCGGGTGTTCCGGGCAGCAGCTTGCGCCGCAGGCGTTCGGCCAGTTCGCTGACAAACGCAGTGCGCGGGGCAAAGCCGAAGTCCGCCAGCAACGTGGTGATGTCGACGGTCTGCATCAGCGTCTGCCACCAGGCCTGCAGGCGCCTGCGCACTTCCGGCTGCATCTCCACGGCATCCATGAAGGCCTGCAACCGTGCCACGGCGGCGGGCACGGAAGTCTGGTCGCCCCGAATCCATTCGAAAAGCTTGATCAGCCAGACATGGCGGCGGGCAAGGTCGGCGTCGGGGTCGAGCGCCTTGAGAAGGGAGGCGAGATCCTTCATCAGCCGGTCAAATCCATCGTTCAGTGCAGGACCCGGCCATGCGGGGTGCTGCCGTTGTTGGCTTCCAGTACGAACATGTGTATGGGTGCTTCAAAACGCTCGCCGTCTTCCGCGACGCAAAAATAGCTGCCGTGCATGGTGCCGGTGGGCGTGCGCAGGCGCGAACCGCTGGTGTATTGAAAGGACTCGCCAGGCTTGAGCAGCGGCTGGTGGCCTACAACCCCCAGCCCCTTGACCTCCTCGTTGTGGCCGTTGGCGTCACTGATGACCCAGTGGCGGGCAATCAACTRGGCCGTCACGTCGCCGGTGTTGGTTACCGTCACGGTATAGGAAAACCCGTAGACGTGGTCTTCCGGGGCCGACTGGTCAGGCTGGTATTGCGGAACAACTTCGCAGGAGAACTGGTATTTGGGCATGGCAGGTAAACGGTTGGCGCCCATGTTAACCGCCTGCCGGGGCGGCTGTCCTGCGTGCGGGCATGACGCGGCGGCGGCTTGCTGCGACAATCCGGCCATGCCTAAAAACACGCCGCCCACATACCGGATCGCCCCCTCCATTTTGTCCGCCGACTTTGCCCGCCTGGGCGAGGAGATCAAGGCCGTGATTGCCGCAGGGGCTGACTGGATCCACTTTGACGTCATGGATAACCACTATGTGCCTAACCTGACCTTCGGGCCGATGATTTGCCAGGCCCTCAAGCCCCATGCAAAAAGGGCGGACGGCACGGCTGTGCCGGTGGACGTGCACCTGATGGTGCAGCCCGTCGATGCACTGGCCGCAGCTTTTGCCGATGCAGGCGCCGACCTCATCAGCTTTCATCCCGAGGCGTCGGGCCATGTGCACCGCAGCGTGCAAGCCATCAAGGCGAAGGGCTGCAAGGCGGGGCTGGTGTTCAACCCGGCTACGCCGCTGGATGTGCTGGATTGGGTGATTGAGGATATCGACCTCATCCTGATCATGAGCGTCAACCCGGGCTTTGGCGGGCAAAGCTTCATTGACTCCGCGCTGCGCAAGATAGAAGATGCCAGAAAACGCATCGATGCATCGGGAAAAGACATTCGCCTGGAGGTCGATGGCGGGATCAAGACCGACAACATCGCGCGCGTGGCATCGGCCGGTGCCGATACCTTTGTCGCAGGCAGCGCGATTTTCGGGAAACCCGACTACAAGGCGGTGATTGACGCCATGCGGGCGGAACTGTTGAAATAAGGCAACTGCAACGATGCAGACTGCCATCTCACATAACTCTCTGCCGGAAACCCGGTAGGGCCGCAATCGGCCCGGCATTCATGGAAGAGCCACATCATGACTGAACCTGTGAAGCCGACGGTTGGTGAAGCGCCCTCCACGCGAAGGTCCCGCATCCTGGTGGTGGACGATACCGAGGACATACGCTATTTCCTCTCGACGCTGCTGCAGGACCGGTATGAGGTGATTGCCGCTGCGTCCGGCGAGGCCGGCCTGCAGGCGGCAACTTCGGGGGTGCGTCCCGAGATCATCCTGCTGGATGTGATGATGCCCGACATGGACGGTTACGAGGTGATGCGGCAGCTGGCAGGCGATCCGCGCACGGCCGATATTCCGGTAATTTTCCTGACAGCCCTTGCCAGCGTCGAAGAGGAGCAGTATGGGCTGGACCTGGGGGCCACCGACTACATCACCAAACCSATCAGCCCGCCCATCCTTCTGGCGCGCGTGAGGATGCAGCTTGAGCGCAGCGCCAATGCCAAGCGCCTGAAAACCTTGTCTGAGCAACTGTCGCGCTACCTGGCGCCGCAGGTCTACCAGTCCCTGTTTGACGGGTCGCGGCAGGCTGAAATCGAGACGCAGCGCAAATGGCTTACGGTGTTCTTTTCAGACATCAAGAATTTCACGGAATCCACCGGGAAGTGGCAGCCCGAAGAGGTCACCTTCCTGCTCAACAGCTACTTTGAAGAAATGTCACAGATTGCGGCCGACTATGGCGCTACGCTGGACAAATTCATCGGCGATGCGATCGTGATTTTTTTTGGAGATCCACATACCCTCGGCCGGCAACAGGATGCTGTTCAGTGCGTCAAGATGGCGGTGGCCATGCTGGTGCGGCTCGACGAGCTTCAACTGCGCTGGAAAGCAAAGGGAGTCGACAAGGCTTTTGAGATACGCATCGGCATCCATTCAGGATTTTGCGACGTCGGAAATTTCGGCAGCAAGCTGCGCATGGACTACACCATCATTGGCCGCGAGGTGAACCTTGCCGCGCGGCTTGAGCAGGCTGCGGAGCCTGGGCAAATACTGATCTCCAGTCAAACCCATGCATTGGTGCGCTCAGAGATTCAGGCTGAAGTACGGCCCGCCGTGACGGCCAAGGGGTTTGCCGAGCCGATTCACGTTTATGGGGTCCTGAAGCCGGCTTCCTCGCCGCAGGCTGCCCCTGCAGCGATGCCAGCGGCCCCGCCGCGCGATGGTGTCAAACCAGCTGCTGCGGGAGTTCCCGGGGCGGATTCAGGAGACGCCGCATTGCCTGAGCAGGTCGCGGGGCTGGACCTTGCCGTCGGGCTGACCCGCGCCATGGGCATGAAGGGGTTTTACCTGTCGATGCTGCGCCGTTATCTCGACGGCCGCAGCGATACCCCGAGGCAGATCCGGGAGGCGCTGGATGCAGGCGACCTGAAGAATGCCGAATTGCTGAGCCATTCCCTGCGGGGCGTTTCCGCCCAGATCGGTGCAGTTCGCGTACCGGCAGATGCCGCCGCACTCGAACAGGCCATCAATGAAGGCCAGCCGCGCCAGCGCCTGGATGATTTACTGAGGGAGCTGGAATCCTCCCTCGGTGAGTTGATTGCTGGGCTGAAGTCGGAATTACCGCCGGTGGAGGCGGCCGCTGCCGGGCTGTAGCGAGTCGATCCCAACGACAGGACGTCAAGGTGTATCGTTTCCCTTACAACCCAAGCCACTAGAATCAGAATGCAATCAGGTGCATGCCACGACTCATGCCACGACTGTTATCCGCGAAAGGACATTCACAGTGCATCCCAACAACGTTTATGCGGTTACCTCCAAAGGTCAGCAGGAGCTGCGCAGCGCTGCCACCTCGATTTCGCAGCCGGAGATCGAATTGCTGGTGCGGCTTGATGGCGTCCTCACGGTTGCCCAGATCCGCCAGAGCATGGGGGAAGCAGGCGGTGCAGCAGTGGACGGTATCCTGGATTTGCTGTACGCCAAAGGGCTCGTGGAACTGGTCCCGCCCGATCCGTTTGCCGGATCGCTTCAATTCACCCTGAGTCCGTCGGCCCTGACGGCGGCAGACGCCGAAGCCGATTCCTGCGCGGCCACGCTCAAAAAGTCCAACTACTACGTTCGCATTGCGCGAAAACGCGGTGCGCCTCGGGTCCGGGCGGCTGGTGAGCGGCTGTCGGCCATCATCGTTGATGACGAAGAGCACCTCGCCAAATTCCTGAAAAGCTATTTGACGTTCGAAGGCTTTGATGTCCGGACTGCCGGTTCCCGTGCCGAGATCGTCRCAGAATTTCGCAAGCAGCCGATTCCCGACCTGGTGCTTCTGGACGTCATGCTTCCAGATGCGGACGGGTTCGACATCCTGTTGCGGATCCGTTCCCACCCCGTACTCAAGGACGTTCCGGTCATCATGCTGACCGCCAAGGCAACGCGGGAATCCGTGCTGAAGGGCCTTGCAGGCGGTGCCGACGGATACGTCACGAAACCCGTAGAGACGGAATCACTCATTCAGGCTGTCCGCACCGTGTTGGGCACTCAATAAGCCGCCTTGCGGCGAACAGGCTGAAGCTCAAAGCGCCATGAAAATGCCCTTTCGTTCAAGCATCAATGTGGCCTTGTGTGCCGGAATGGTGCTGATCGCCCTGAGCATCGCAGCATCCTATGTCACCATCAACTCGCTGATCACCGATGCGCAGAGTGAAAGTGAAGCACGGGAAAAGGCGCTTCTCCTGCAGCGCGTAGTGACCGAGTTCAAGACGGCGGAGTCCCTGCAGCGGCGTTTCTTGCTGACCAATGCTTCAGGCGACCTGGCTGAGTATCGCCAGGCCCGCGGGCAGATCCAGCAAGCACTCGAGAGCCTGCGTTCTGGCCAGGAGGTGCCTACCGGCACTGCGGACTGGCTGGCGCTGAAGGAGGCCATAACGCGAAGGGTTGAGCTGATGGAGCAGACCGTCGCGGCGCGGCAGCAATCCGGCCTCGACGCCGCAACGGCGATGGTGGGCGGAAACCAAAGCCGCCAGCTTCATGACGAAATTGAGACCCTCATTGGCCGCATCAGAGGGGGCGAGGTGTCGGCCCTTGAGCACACCAAGGCGGAAACCCGCCAGACCGCCCAGACCGTCAAGCAATTGATCCTCATGGGCGGATTGCTGTCCCTCAGCATCTTTGGCTGGGCGATCCAGCGGATTCTCCGGACGCAGGAAAAGCGCCGCAGGGCTGAAGCGCAGCTCCTCGACAGCGAAGCCATGAGCCGCGCTGTGACCGAGAGCATGGCCGAAGGCCTGGTGACGGCGACGGGGGAAGGCTTGATCGTGCATGCCAACAGCGCGGCCAGGCACCTTTTTGGTTACCRGCTTGATGACCTGGTTGGACAGGAAGTCACCATGCTCTTGCCAACGCGGTACCGGATGGGTTTCAGCGCGTTTTTCTCCGGGCTGAGCGGCCGCCAGCGCGGCTTCAGGGAGTGGGATGTCAAGGTTCAGGGCCAGCGCCACGACGGAACCGAGTTCCCCGTCAATGTTTCCTTTGGGGATGTCAATGTGAGTGGAAAGCGGCTGTTCACCGCCATCATTCACGACATTACCGAGAGTGCGCGCATCACCGAGGCACTGCGCAACAGCGAAGAGCAGTTGCGCCAGTTGACCGACACCGTCCCGGCGCTGATTGCCTATATTGACGGGCAGCAACGCTTCCAGTTCCACAACCGCGCCTACGAAGAAGCGTTTGGCCTGAAACCGGAGCAAATCCAGAACCGGCCGATGCAGGAAGTGCTGGGCCCCGAGCTCTATGAGCAGGTCAAGGCCCATGTGCGCGAGGCCCTTTCCGGTTACTCGGTGCGCCATGAGTTTGAGTATGTGGCCGTCGACGGCGATCGCCGCGAGTACGTCATGAACTACTTCCCCCGTTATGGAGAAGGCGACGAGCAGGACATGGTCATCGGGTTTTCCTCCTTGGGAACAGACGTCACGGAACTCAAACGCATCGACCGCATGAAAACCGAATTCGTCTCGACGGTGAGCCATGAGCTGCGAACGCCGCTGACCTCGATACGCGGATCGTTGGGGCTGGTATGGGCGGGTGTGGCCGGTGAAATTCCGGAAAAGGCCAAAAATCTTGTGGGCATTGCCCAGAGTAATTGCGAGCGCCTGATCCGGCTGATCAATGACATTCTCGACAGCGAAAAAATCGAGTCGGGAAAGATGCGTTTTGAATTGCAGGCCCAGGAACTGGAGCCCTTGCTGGAACGGGCGCTGGCGGACAATGAAGGCTGCAGGCCCAGGAACTGGAGCCCTTGCTGGAACGGGCGCTGGCGGACAATGAAGGCT
>NZ_JBFUBD010000035.1:0-23058 GCF_056405935.1 Polaromonas sp. P1_E3 | reverse complement strand
GTCCTCGGTTCCCTTGAAGCCGAACCGGGACGCGTTGCCCGTGATGAGCGTCTGCGAGACCGGGCCGGTCTTTGAGTTCTCAAAGCTCGTGTCCACCCTCCCGTAGACCGTTACCGTGCTTTGCGCCAGCGCGACGGGGGTTATGGTGCTTATTGCGCCGGCAGCCATCGCAGCCAGGCAAGTCATTTTGTAGTTCATTCCTCACTCCTCGAAGTTTTTATGGATGGCGGGAAATGCTTCGCCGCCGCAGGGTATTCACGGGCAAGGGCTCGCCCACGCCTGTGAAGACTTCGTCTTCGCAAGCCAGCAAATTCAGGGGTGTGCAGGTGTTAACTGTCCGGCAGTCGCGTTGCAATGACGCGGTTGGGGTTCATGCGGCGGTTAGTCCAGGACGATCTTGTTGGCCTGGGCGATATCCTTGAAAAAGCGGATCCGCTGGATGACCTCCTGGCGGTATTCCGCCGGTCGCACGTTCTCGGGAAGCATCGCGCCGCGTTTGCGCCAGGCCTCCAGCGTGTCCTTGTCGCGAAGGATGGTACGCACCGCGTCGTAGAGCTTCTGCACAATCGCCTCAGGCGTTTTTGCCGGCGCTGCCAACCCTGTCCACGACGTAAGGTTCAGGTCGGGCAGCTTGAGCTCGTCGAAGGTGGGAACATCCGGCAACTGCGGCGCGCGCAGCGGCGAGGCGACGGCCAATGCGCGCAGGCTTCCGCTCTGCAGCATGGCCAGATTCGAGGGCAGGTTGTTCCAGGTCAGCTGGACCTGTCCCGAAAGCAGGTCGGTCAACGCGGGGCCCGCGCCGCGGTAAGGAATGTGGGTGATGAACAGGCCCAGCTTCGATTTGAGAAGCTCCATGCTCAGGTGCGCTACCGAACCGTTGCCCGACGACGCATAGTTCAATTTGCCGGGGTTTGCTTTGGCGTAGCGCACAAATTCGGCAAAGTTCTTGACCGGAAGCTTGGCGCTGGCAACCAGCACATTCGGCAGCCTGTCGATCAGCGTGATGTAGGCGAAATCATTCACTGCGTCGTAAGGCAGGTTGGGCGATACCGCGGGGTTCACCACATGGGTTGACTGCGAAGTAACAACCAGCGTGTAGCCGTCAGGCGCGGCCTTTGCAACAATGCCGGTGCCGATCGCGCCGCCCGCGCCGGCCTTGTTGTCGATCACAACAGGCTGGCCCAGCAGCCTGCCCAGCTTGTCGGCCATGGCACGCGCTGAGATGTCCACCGCCCCGCCCGGGGGAAAAGGCACGATCAGGGTAATGGGACGGCTTGGGTAGGCCTGCGTCTGGCTGAAGGCCGGGCAGGCCACCGCGCCCGCCGCGCCGGCCGCAATGCCCAGGAAGCCGCGGCGGTTGCTGATGATGTTCATGCTGTGTCCTTGATGTTGAAGTGGCTTTTCGGATGATTGGCTTCTTCCCTGATGTATCCCGCGATGGCCTGCAGCACCAGGTGGATACGTTTTCTGAGTTCATGGAACTGCCGCTTTGGCTCACGCGTCTTTTCGTCAAGGTAGAGCGCCCTGTTGATTTCGATCTGCAGGCTGTGCTGTCCGTGTGCGGGTCGGCCAAGAGTGCGCACCAGGTCTTGCCCCGCATAGGGGTCGTTCAACGCGACGGTGTAGCCTTGCCGCTTGAACTCGTCCCCGACGAAGTCAGCGAAAGCCGCGCTGCAGCTCTCGCCATGCAAGTTGCCCAGCACGATGTCGGCCAAGGGCTTGTCCGGCAGCCCCAGGCGCACATATGCGTTGCTTGGCATGGAATGGAGGTTGAGGTGCCACCGTTTACCCTGCTGGGTGCTTGACTGGGCCAGTGCGTCCTCTAGCGCATGGCGATACGGCCGCCAGCAGCTTTCAATCCGGTGTTTGATTTCACTGGCATGAAGGCGGCGGCTGTAGATCGGCTGTAGTGTCGGCGTCTGGCTGAACACCAGGCCATTGCCCAGTCGCAGGCAGGGCTGGGAGGGCTTCACCGGCCCGTCCCATTCACCGTCCAGCATGGAGAGGTCAATGTCGTCCTCGCTGCGGTTGGGGTCGATGTAGCTGCGGGGAAACGTCGCGTGCACCAGTGTCGCGCCGACCAGCGGGGCCGTATCCCAAAGCTGCTCGATCAGCGTGTCTTCGCACTGCCGCAGTTGCTGCAATTCAATGGAGAAATCGAAGTCCTGCGGATAGTAGGTGCCGCTGTGTGGGGAGTCGCACACTAGCGCAATGGGGTCAACGACGGGTCGGACGACCTTGACGGGTTCGGCGCGGGAGATGGTTTGACTCATGGCCGGTAGTGTGGCGCCGCGAGTGCCGCGCGACAAACGACAATTTCAAAGCTGCTGATTAGATGATCTAATACGGCCATGAAATTCAAGTCGCCGTCGCTGGCCGAACTGCATGCGTTTCTGGGGGTCTGCCAGCTGGGGAGTTTTCGCCGCGCGGCGGAAGTTCTCTCCGTCACGCAGGGCGCCGTCAGCCAGGCCATCCTGCGCCTGGAGCAACGGCTCGGCTGCAGCCTGTTCGACCGCCAGCAGGCCGGCGTGGTGCCTACGGCCCGCGGGCGCGAATTCCAGAAGCTGGTCGAAACCCATGTCGCCGGACTGGAGGCTGCCGTCACCAAGTTCGGCGGAGAGTCATCGCAACGCAAAGTGCGGGTGAGCGTCATACCAACCCTCGGGACACGCTGGCTGGTCCCCAGGCTCGCGCAATTCAAGTCCTTGAACCCCAATGTCGAAGTGGAGCTGCGCCAATTCCATTTCGACGAAGATTTCAAGCGCGACGACGTGGACCTGTGGATCGCGCTCAGGCGTCCCGGAAGCAGGTGGCCACGCGGTATCCGCGGACGCTATCTGCTGGGCAACGAGATCACGCCCGCGTGCACGCCCGCACTTGCACGAAGCATTCAGCATCCGCGGGATCTCGCCGCACATACCCTTCTTCATCACATCAACTACCCCGACAACTGGGCCGTGTGGATGGAGGGTGCAGGCTTAAAGCAGCCCAAGCCAGCATTGGGCCCGGGGTTCGATCTGGGCAACAACCTCATCGTCGCGGCATGCGCCGGCATGGGAGCCGTCGTCATCCAGCCGTGCCTCATCGAGAGCGAACTCGAAAGCGGCAAGCTGGTCCTGCCCTTCGACACCCGGGTCCTGATCAAGCGCGGATATTACCTTTGCCAACGATCAGCTGCCGCCCACAGCAATCGCGCCGTTGAAGCGTTTGCCTTATGGCTGCAAGAGCAGGCTGCCAGTACAGCCAGCGCCTGACTAGCCGCTGCGATCAGGCTGCGCCGGCCGTGTCATCGCGGGCCGGCAGGCCCATGCCCTGGGGCAGGCTCTCACGCAGCGCTTCGATAAAGCGGCGCAGCTTGGCCGGGTAAAAGCTCGAATAGGGATAGATCAGGTAGACCGGCAAAGGCTCGGCACACCACTGCGGCGCCAGGTGCAGCAACCGGCCCCTGGCCACGTCGTCCGCCACCAGCCATGTTGAGGCAATGCTCGCGCCCAGGCCCAGCAGCGTGGCATTGCGCAGGGCAAACAGGCTGTCGGTTCCCAGGCGCGGCCGTATCGCAAAGCGGTGCTCTTCACGCCGCTGGTCGGCGTGGCGGCGCATGAGCACCACCTCGTTGCGATAGAAGGTTTGCAGCGCCAGCCAGGGCAGGGTCTGCAGATCGACTGGATGCATCGGCGCCGGCTTGCCTTGCAGCAGCGAAGGCGCCGCGACCACAATGCGCCGGACTTCGGCAATCTTCACGGCCACCAGCGAGGGGTCTTCCACCGCACCCACATGCACCGCGCAGTCGATGCCCTGGGCGATGAAGTCGGGGGTGCCGTCATGCAGCAGCCATTCCACCGTGACCCGGTCATGGCGCCGCAAATAGTCCACCATGGGCCCTACCAGCTGCTGCTGGCCCAAGGCATGCGGCACCACCACGCGCAGTGTGCCCTCCGGCACTTCCTGGGTGCCGCGCAGGTCGGCCTCAAATGACCCCCAGCTGCCCAGCAATTCCTTGGCATGGGCAAAGCAGCGTTCACCGCCCTCCGTCAGTTTCATCGCGTGGGTGGAGCGCTGCAGCAGTTTCAGGCCCAGCGAGCGTTCCAGTGCCTGTAGCCGCCGGCTGACTGTGGGTTGCGTGGCGTTCATTTGCGCTGCGGCGGCAGACAGGCTGCCCGCTTCCACGATGCGAACAAAGGTCTGCATCAGTTCAATCCGGTCCGGTGCGGTTCTCATGCGTGTTCCTGGCTATTTATGCGCTTTGCGTATGACCATTGTGCCCAATAGCCACCTTCACAGCACGAAACCGGGCTCGCATACTCGCGTCCTGCCCTTTCAGGGGTATTTATGAGGATTTTTGCCATGACTTCAATTGCTAATGCGCATGACCAGGCCATTCCGAGCCTGCCGTTTTCACTGATCCTTCTGCTTGCCACCGGTGCGGGCCTGGCTGCGGCGTCGCTTTATTACAGCCAGCCCATGCTGGCCTTGCTGCTCGCTGAATTCAAGTCCACTCCCGCCGCCATCGGCCTGGTGCCCACGCTGACCACACTCGGTTACGCGCTGGGCATTGGGCTACTCGCGCCGCTGGGCGACCGCTATGACCGCCGGCGCATCATCCTCGGCAAGGCCGCYGCGCTGGTGCTGGCGCTGCTGCTCGCCGCCGCCGCGCCGTCCGTGGCGGTGCTCGCACTGGCCAGCCTTGCGATCGGCCTCGCCGCCACGCTGGCGCAAGACATCGTGCCGGCCGCCGCCACGCTTGCACCCGAAGCCCATCGCGGCAAAACCGTGGGCACCGTGATGACCGGCCTGCTGTTGGGTATCCTGCTGTCGCGCGTGGTGGCCGGCGTGGTGGCCGAGCAGTCCGGCTGGCGCAGCATGTTCGTGGCCGCGGCCTTCAGCATTGCGCTGCTGGGCGTGGCCGTRTGGCGGCGCCTGCCGCGCTTTGTGCCSACCACGCAGYTGCCYTACCTGGCGCTGCTSGGCTCACTGGCCACGCTGTGGAAGCGTCACAGCGCGTTGCGCCGCGCAGCGCTKGCCCAGGGSYTGATCAGCATMGGCTTYAGCGCCTTCTGGTCCACSCTGGCCATCATGCTGCACGCCGGGCCTTTCAACCTGGGCAGCGCCGCCGCCGGTGCCTTCGGCCTGGCCGGCGCCGCCGGCGCGCTCGCAGCGCCACTGGCCGGCCGCATCGCCGACAGCAAAGGCCCTGAACTCGTAACCCGGCTGGGCGCAGCGCTGGTCGTCGCGGCTTTCATCGCCATGGCCCTGGGCCCCAACCAGCTGTGGCTCATTGCCTTGGGCGCGGTGGTGTTTGACCTGGGCGCGCAGGCCACGCTGATTGCTCACCAGACCATCGTCTACGGCATTGAACCCGCCGCGCGCAGCCGGCTCAATGCGGTGCTGTTCATCGGCATGTTCAGTGGCATGGCAGGCGGTGCGTGGCTGGGCAGCGTGGTGCTGGCGCATGCGGGTTGGCAGGGCGTGTGCGTGATGGCTGCGGTGTCGGGTGCAGCGGCGTTGGCGGTGCGGATGTGGCCTGCCAAAAAGTATGCTCCTTGCGCGGCTTGACGCTGAATATCGTCCCGGTACTTCGCCGTAAAAAAAGGCCTCACTAGAGGCCTTTTTTTATTCTTTCTGTATCTTTCTTATCCATCGGTTGATTTTTGCAAGCGATTTATTTCGCATGCCTACAGTTGCGTGAGCCTGCGGCTGACGCACAGCAGCGCGATGCGGGACTAAATTAAAAACCTGTGCGGCTGCATCAGCCATCAGCACCAGGAAGAACAAAAATTGTCAGCCATCTCGCGTCTTCGTTCCGCTTTTTTTACCGGCCTGGTGCTTGTGCTGATCGGACTGGTATTGGCCTTGCCGGGCATCTGGCTGGTGGTGCTGGGGGGTTCCTGGTATTACGTGGTGGCCGGCTTCGGCTTTGTGCTGACCGGGATGCTGCTGATCCGCTACGGGCCTATAGCGCTCTGGGTCTACGCGCTTGTCATGGTGGGCACCCTGGCGTGGGCTTTGTGGGAGGCCGGTCTTGACTGGTGGCCGCTCGCAGCACGTGGCGGCGTGCCGTTTCTCATCGGCCTTTTCCTGCTCAGCCCGATGCTCGCCCGCGCCATGCAGGCTGAAGCGCCGGGCCAGTCCGGCGTGCGCGCGGGCCAGTGGGCACTGGGCGCGGCGCTGGCACTTTTCTTTGTGGCTTCGGTGGCCACCTGGCTCCATGATGCCAATCGCGTGACGGGCATGCTGCCGCTGCCCCCCACCGGCGCGGCGGCAGCCCCGGCACCCGACCCCGTGCCTGCCGGCGAATGGCATGCCTACGGGCGCACCGGCCAGGGGCAGCGCTACTCGCCGCTCAACCAGATCACGCCTGAGAACGTGGAGAACCTGGGCATGGCCTGGCAGTACCGCACCGGGGACATGCGCGGCCAGCCTGGCGACCCGGCAGAAACCACCTTCGAGGTGACGCCGCTGAAAGTGGGCAACCGGCTGTTCCTGTGCACGCCGCACCAGTCCGTCATTGCGCTCGACGCCACCACCGGTGCAGAAGCCTGGCGTTTCAACCCCGAGATCCAGGGCAAGCTCGCGCTGCAGCACCTGACCTGCCGCGGCCTGTCTTACCAGCCGCCCGCCGCTGCTGCAAGTCCGGCAACAGCGCCCGCCGCGCCTACCGACTGCCCAGCCAAACTCTTCATGCCCACGGCAGACGGCCGCGTGATCGCGCTCAATCCCGACACCGGAAAAGTCTGCCCCTCCTTCGGCGGCGGCAAGGGGCAGATCGATCTCTGGGCCGGCATGCCCAACCACAAGCCGGGCGCCTATTACTCCACCTCACCGGTGGTGGTCACATCAAAGCTCATCATCGTGGGTGGCACCGTGCTCGACAACGTTTCGACCAAAGAGCAATCCGGTGTGATCCGCGCCTACGACATCAACACCGGTGGGCTGGTCTGGAACTGGGACTCCGGCAAGCCTGAAGACACGGCCCCGCTCGCGGCAGGACAAAGCTACACGCCCAACTCGCCGAACAGCTGGTCCATCTCCAGCGTCGACGAAGCGCTGGGCATGGTCTATGTGCCGCTGGGCAACCAGCCGCCCGACCAGTGGGGTGGGCAGCGCAGCCCCGCCGTCGAAACCTATTCGTCATCCATCGTCGCGCTGGACCTGGCCACCGGCAAGGTGCGCTGGAACTTCCAGACCGTGCACCACGACCTGTGGGACTACGACGTGCCGGCCCAGCCCAGCCTGGTGGACCTCACCGTCGGTGGCAGCAAGGTGCCAGCGCTGGTCCAGCCCACCAAGCAGGGCGAGATCTTCGTGCTTGACCGCCGCACCGGCACGCCCGTGCTGCCCGTGCTGGAGTCGCCGGCGCCGCAGGGCGCCGCGCAGGGCGACCGCACCGCGCCCACCCAGCCGAATTCAGCGCTGTCGTTCAACCCGCCGCCGTTGACTGAAAGCGACATGTGGGGCGCCACCCTGTTCGACCAGCTCTATTGCCGCATCGCCTTTCACCGCCTGCGTTATGAGGGCCGGTTCACGCCGCCTTCCACGCAAGGCTCGCTGATCTATCCCGGCAACTTCGGCGTGTTCAACTGGGGCGGTGTGGCGGTGGATCCGGAGCGTCAGATGGTCTTCGCCACGCCGACCTACCTGGCCTTTGTCTCCCAACTCGTGCCGCGCACCGACGACACGTCCCTCCTGGTGCAGGGCAAGGAGCGGCCCGAGGGAAGCCTGCCGTCGCTCAATGAAAATTTCGGCGCGCCCTTTGCCGTCAAGCTCAGTGCGTTTGTCTCGCCGCTGGGCATTCCATGCCAGGCGCCGCCCTGGGGCTATGTGGCCGGCGCCGACCTGACCACAGGCGCCATTGCCTGGCAGCATAAAAACGGCACCGTGCGCGACCTGGCGCCCGTGCCCCTGCCCTTCCGCATGGGCGTGCCCAATCTCGGCGGGCCACTGACCACGGCGGGCGGCGTAGCCTTCCTGTCCGGCACGCTCGACTACTACCTGCGCGCCTACGACGTGAACACCGGCAAGGAAATCTGGAAGAGCCGCCTGCCCGCCGGCGGCCAGGCTACGCCCATGACCTACACCGGTGCCGACGGCCGGCAGTATGTGCTGGTGGTGGCCGGCGGCCATGGCTCGCTGGGCACCAAGGCCGGCGACTATGTCAGGGCTTATGTCCTTCAGCCGGGTGGCTGAGGCCGCGGAGGAGCAACACGACCGCAAGCCCAGCGGTGCTACGCCAGCGCCTTGACCCATTCACGCGGAGAAACCCCCGTCTTCTGCAGAAAGAGGCGTGACAGCGCCGAGGCGCTGGCGTATCCCAGCTGCGCGGCGATGGCCTTTAGCGATTGGCCGTTACGCAGCTCGGCCTGCGCAACGGCCAGCCGCCATGTCGCCAGATAATCTGCGGGTGTTTGCCCCACTTTTTGCTTGAACAACGGTGCAAACGCACTGCGCGACATGCCGGCCGATTGCGCCAGACGCTCAAGGCTCCACGCATGCCCGGGGTTTTCATGCACCGCCACCAGTGCACGCGCCAGTCGCGGTTCGGCCAGCCCGGCCAGCAGACCTTCGGGCACGCCGCTTTCTTCAGGATGGTCCAGCAGCCAGCGCAGCAGTTGCAGCAGCAGCACTTCAAATAATCGGTCAGCCAGCAGCCGCTGGCCGCAGCGCACCTGCGCGGTTTCGGCAAACAGCAGGGCCAGCGTGTGCTCCAGCCCCGGAACGCGTGCCAGCGGCAACACCACCAGGGCGGGCAGCGCACGCGCCAGCGGGTGATTGGCGCCGCCGTCGAATGCCAGCGTGGCGCAGGTGAAATCAGCGCCCTCCACCGGCGCGTTGTGAAAGTCATGCGCCAGCGGCCGTGGGTAAAACACCAGGCTGGGCTCGTTCACCTTCACCCGCCTGGGCGCGCCGGTTCCCGTGCGGTGCGTTACCACCATGGTGCCGCGCCGCATCACGTGCAAAAAACCCAGCCCGGCCTCTGGCGTGAAGCGCGTCACCCCGCACAGCGGCCCGTTGTGGAACATGTGGGCCCGCACGCGAAAGCGCTCCATCACAGCGGAAAGCCGGTCAATTCCTTCGGAGGGCGTGGTCATGTATGGGCTGGCGTTGAGACTTCATTGGACGGTAAGGATGATTTGATGGACGAATTCATCCAATAGATCCAGATTGTCGCGCGAAACTTCTTTCTGTGCAGCAAGCGCTCCCACAAGCCCCGCCGCACAAATGTTATCCCTCCACCGCGACTCTTCAACCTCCAAAGGACTTCACCATGTCACGCATTCCATTGATCGACCGTACCGCCACCTCCGCCGACCGCAAGGCCCTGCTCGACCAGGTGAACCAGGCTTTTGGCGCCACACCCAATATGTTCAGGGCCGTGGCCAACTCGCCCGCCGCACTCAAAAGCATGTGGGGCTCGTTCGGTGCGCTGGGCGGTGGTGTCATTAACGCCCAGCTGGGTGAGCAGATCGCCGTGGCGGTGGCTGACCGCAACGCCTGCGAATACTGCCTGGCCGCGCACACGGCGCTGGGCCGCAAGGCCGGCGTCAGCGTTGAAGGCATGGCCGCCGCACAGCGCGGTGAGTCCGCCGACCCGGCCACCGCTGCGGTGCTCGCGTTTGCACTGAAGCTGGTGAACGAACGCGGCAATGTGTCCGGCGCAGATGTGCAGGCTGTTCGGCAGGCCGGCTTCAACGACGAGCAGATCGTGGAGATCCTCGCACACGTGGCGCTCAACCTTTTCACCAACTACGTCAATGTGGCGTTTGCGGTGCCGGTTGATTTCGCGCCCGTCAAGCTGAGCCGCGCGGCTGCCTGACGCTTTGCCGGCCGGACCTTGCCCTGGCACGCGCGGCCTGCGGCATACCGGCCGCGCTGAACATATTTTTTAAAGGGCGCCCTCTGACCAGCCCTCTGAAAGCCTTCATGCAAACCAAAAAACATTCTCTGGCACCCGATTGGCATATCGGGCACTGGCTCAACACACCGTCACCCATCACGCTCGCATCCCTGCGCGGCAAGGTCGTCGTCATGCACGCCTTCCAGATATTGTGCCCGGCCTGCGTGAGCCATGGCCTGCCACAGGCCGTGGCAATACGCCAGGCATTTCCCGAATCGTCGGTCGCTGTCATCGGTATCCACACCGTGTTCGAGCATCACCGCGTGATGACCCATGAGGCGCTGCAGGTGTTTGTGCATGAGCAGCGCCTACGCTTTCCCATCGGTGCTGACTTGCCCGCACCGGACGGCCCCATCCCGCAAACCATGGCGGCGTATCAGTTGCGCGGCACACCCAGCCTGGTGCTGATCGACAGGCAAGGCCATTTACGGCTGAGTCACTTCGGGCACCTGGACGACCTGACCGTCGGCTCGGCCATAGGGCAACTGCTGGCCGAGGCCGCCTGAAGCCAGGGTGAAGAGCGTTGTGGATCAAACAAGGCTGTAGCGCTTTAAGGACGTGCGCCAGCAGCTATAAATTCAATAGCGCCCATCGAAGGGCACCCTTAAGCCGTCTTCCAGTTCGCATCGTCTTTGTCTGACGTGGCCCAGGTAAATTTGCAGACACCTGGCAGGCGGGTGCGCGCCCACGCTGGGGGTTTGTGTTCTTTGAAAGCCGCACCATGAAGCCTCAAGACCCCAGGGACCCCAACCACCCGGCCACCGGCCGTACATCCGACAGGCAAGCCAGCGCGAAAGACCGCCCGCCCTCGCGCCGCGCTGCGCTGAACTTTGTGGGCGCGGGCCTCGCGGCCGCGCCCGTGTTGCTGGCCGGCGGAGCGGCCCAGGCGCAAATACCCGCGCAGGTGGTGCCGGGCGCCGCGCGTGTGCGCCGCCCCATGCAGGACCCGCGCAACCTGTATCCGCGCCCGCCCTTTCCCGCGCAGACACAGCCCTGGCCGGGGCTGGCCGGCCGCATGAACCCGCGGCCTGACCACGGCGAGAACAGTTACGTGGGCTCCGGCCGCCTGCTGGGGCGCAAGGCCCTGATCACCGGCGGCGACTCGGGCATTGGCCGCGCCACCGCCATCGCCTACGCGCGCGAGGGCGCCGACGTGGCCATCAACTACCTGCCCATGGAAGAGCCCGACGCCCAGGAAGTGGTGCAGCTCATCCGCAATGAAGGGCGCCGCGTGGTGGCAATCCCGGGTGACATCCGCGACGAAGCGTTTTGCCAGCGACTGGTGGCGGAGTCGGCACGCGGCCTGGGCGGGCTCGACATCCTCGTCAACAACGCAGCCAAACAGGCCGCGCAGAAATCCATCCTCGACATCACCACCGAGCAGTTCGACCAGACGCTCAAGACCAATCTTTATGCGATGTTCTGGATCACCAAGGCCGCAGTGCAGGTCATGCCGGCCGGTGCGGCCATCATCAACACCGCGTCGGTGGTGGCGTACGAGCCGCCCGAGCAGCTGCTCGACTACGCGTCGACCAAGGCGGCCATCGTCGCCTTCACCAAATCCCTGGCCAAGCAACTGGCCACACGCGGCATCCGTGTCAACGCCGTCGCCCCCGGCCCCTATTGGACGCCGCTGCAGCCCAGCGGCGGGCAGCTGCCCGATGAACTGCCCAAGTTCGGCGGCGACACACCCCTGGGCCGCCCTGGCCAGCCGGCAGAAATCGCGCCGGTGTTTGTGCTGCTGGCCTCGGCCGAAAGCAGCTACACCACCGGCAATGTCTACGGCAGCACCGGCGGCCGGGGAGGCCCCTGATGGCGGCGGCAACGTTACCCGGCCAGGTTGTCGTGCTCACGGGTGCGTCCAGTGGCATCGGCCGCGCCACCGCACTGGCCTTTGCCGATGCGGGCGCGTGCCTGGTGCTGGCCGCTCGCGGGCCCGAGGCACTGGGCGCCGTGGCCGCTGAATGCCGCGCGGCCGGCGCCAGCGTGCTGGCGGTGCCAACCGACGTGACCGACGCCGCAGCCGTCAGCCGGCTTGCCGAAAACGCACTCCGGCATTTTGGCCAGGTGGACGTGTGGATCAACAACGTCGGCGTCGGCGCCATCGGCCGGTTTGAGCAAACGCCGCTGGAGTCGCACCGCCGCGTCATCGAAGCCAACCTGCTGGGGCACCTGCATGGCGCCTATGCCGTGCTGCCGCACTTTCGCGCGCGCGGCCGCGGCACGCTGATCAACATGGTCTCCATCGGCGGCTATGTGCCCGCGCCCTATGCGGCTGCCTACACGGCCAGCAAGTTCGGCCTGCGCGGTTTGTCAGAATCCCTGCGCGCCGAGCTGTCGGATGCGCCGGACATCCATGTGTGCGAGGTCTACCCCACTTTTGTCGACACACCCGGTGTGTCGCACGGCGCCAACTACACCGGCCACCGTGTGCGGCCCACGCCGCCGCTGGTAGACCCGCGCCGCGTGGCAGGAGTACTGGTGTCGCTGGCGCGGTCGCCGCGCCCATCGGTGCAGATCGGCAGCGTGGCCATTCCCGGCCGCATGGCGCATGCGCTCGCGCCCCGTTTGCTGGGCCGCTTCATGAACTGGATGGCAGGCTCCGCACTGAAGCGCTCCGCTGCAGTGGCCACGAGCGACGGCAACCTGTTCACGCCGTCGCAGAACACCGCCATTGATGGCGGCTACCGCAAGCGCCTGCCGCCAGGCACACCGGCCGTTGTGGGCACAGCCGCGCTGGTGGGGTTGGGCGTGGCGTGGTGGTGGCATGCCCGGCACAGGCCGCGCACGCCGCTGGAAAAACTGCAGCATCAATGGCAGCGGCAGGTGCGGCAGGTGCGGCAGGTGCGGCGTTGAGCTGACGAACTGACTAAAGCGGAGGCAGGTGCCGGCGGTTTTCTTAGGGAAAACGCCTTGCAGCCCAATAACAACGAGCGCAAGCAGCTATTAAAAATATAGCAAACTCACGAATACAGCTTGGCCCCCGCCGCGAATTCCGCCTTGAACACTTCCGCCACCCAGTCGGCAAAGGCGCGCACCTTGGCCGTCAGGTGGCGGTTGCGCGGGTACAGCACCATCATCGGCAGCGCTTCGGGCTGCCAGTCAGGCAGCACGCGCACCAGGTCACCGTTGGCCAGCAGCGCGCAGGTGCGGCGCGTCAGCGGCGGCTGCGACAAGCCCAGGCCGGCCAGCACCGCGCCCATGTGGCTGTCCGCATCGTTGCAGCTGACCCAGTGCGGGCGGTGAACCTGCCGCACATCACCGTCTTTTGAAAATTCAAACGGAAACACCCGCCCTGTCTTGGCGGAATGAAAGTTCACAAAGCGGTGCTGCTCCAGGTCTTCCAGGGTCTTGGGTGTGCCGTACTGCGCCAGGTAAGAAGGCGCGGCGCAGGTCACCACCGCCAGCCGGCCCAGCGGCCGCGCCACCAGGGTCTCGTCGTGCACGAGGCCGCCGCGGATCACGCAGTCCACGCCTTCGGCAACCAGGTCCACAGGCCTGTCGGTGCTGCCCAGTTCCAGCACCATGTCGGGGTAGCGTTTGAAGAATTCCGGCAGCGCCGGTGAAATCACGTGGCGGCCCACCGCCGCCGGCACATCCACGCGCAGGCGCCCTGCCGGTGTGGCCACGGCCCGGCGCAATGTGCCTTCCAGCTCGCCCATGTCCTGCACCATGGCCAGCGCCCGCTGGTGGTACAGCGCGCCGTCGTCCGTCAGGCTCAAGGTGCGCGTGGTGCGGTTCAGCAGGCGGACGCCGAGGTGTGCTTCAAGTTCCTGCACCACCGTGGTCACCCTGGCTTTGGGCATGTGCAGCGCGGTGGCTGCCGCGGTAAAGCTGCCCAGGTCCACCACGCGTGTGAAGACTTCCATCGCCTTGTAGCGATCAACGCTCATGATTTTCGCCTTATTGTTCTTGAAAACGATAACAGTTATTTTGTTTATAGGCAGTTTATTCTTTTAATTCAAACCAATACAGTTCATTCACCTGCTCACTTATCTGCCCATCCCAACACTGACCCACTTTTTACGAAAAGGCTCCCCATGAACACGAATATCCTGCCCTCCACCCGCCTGGGCTTTCGCGGCCCGCAATCTGTCTCGGCCATTGGCCTCGGTGCCATGGGCATGTCGGGCATGTACGGCGCCCACGACGAGGCGCAAGGCATCTCCACGATTCATGCCGCACTCGACGCCGGCGTCAACCTGATCGACACCGGCGACTTCTACGGCATGGGCCACAACGAGATGCTGATCGGCCGGGCGCTCAAAGGCCGGCGCGATGAGGCGCTGATCTCCGTGAAGTTCGGTGCGCTGCGCGACCCGTCAGCGGGCTGGATCGGCATGGACGGCCGGCCCGCCGCCGTCAAAAACTTTCTGGCGTACACCCTGCAGCGCCTGGGCACCGACCACATCGACATCTACCGCATCGCCCGGCTCGACCCGAACGTGCCGATCGAAGACACGATTGGCGCCATGGCCGACATGGTCAAGGCGGGTTATGTGCGCCACATCGGCCTCAGCGAAGTCGGCGTGCAGACCATCCGCAAGGCGCATGCCGTGCATCCCATCAGCGACCTGCAGATTGAATACTCGCTGGTCAGCCGCGGTCCTGAGGCGGAAATCTTTCCCGTGCTCAAGCAGCTGGGCATCGGCGTCACGCCCTACGGTGTGCTGTCGCGTGGTTTGCTGTCGGGCTCCAAGCCCACGGGCCCAGGCGACTTCCGCGCCCACCTGCCGCGCTTTACCGGCGACAACGCGCTGAAGAACCAGCAGCTCGTTGATGTGTTGCACCAGCTCGCTGCCGGCATGGGCGCCACGGCATCGCAAGTAGCGATTGCCTGGGTCATTGCGCGCGGCAAGGCGCTGGGCGTCGACATGGTGGCGCTGGTCGGTTCGCGCAAGCCAGCCCAGCTCGAGGAAGCGCTGGGCGCGCTGAAGCTTCAGCTCAGCGCCGAAGACCTGCAGCGCATCGAAGCTGCGTTGCCCGCCGACGCGGTGGCAGGCACCCGCTACGACGCCCACCAGATGGGCCACCTGGACAGCGAAAAGTAAGCGCGAATTGATACAAATTGGCCTGCAGCCCTTGCAGGCCGTGCGCAAGCAGCTATCAATTCGGGAGCAAGAAAAGCGGCAGCAGGGGCGGAAGGCGTGAACCCTTGGCTAGATCACGTTCTTCTCCAGCAAGCTGCGCCCCTCTACCAGTCGCTGTGCCGCCAGCGGCGACAAGTCCAGGCTGGTGTACGCGCCTTCCGCCATCCACTCCGCCAGGCCGCGCCCCACCGCCGGTGATTGCTGCAAGCCGTGGCCGCTGAAGCCATTGGCCAGCAGCAGGTTGGGCAGGTGCGGATGCGGCCCCAGCAGCGCATTGTGGTCATGCGTGTTGTATTCGTAGTAGCCGGCCCACGCGCGCTGCATGCGCACGGCTTCAAAGCCCGGCACGCGGTTGGCCAATGTGAGCCAGGCCTGGTCGAAGAGCTCGTAGTCCACTTCCAGCGGCACATCGTTGTCGTCTTGCGCGGGCGGAAGGCCGCAAATCCATATGTCACCCTCGGGCCGGAACCACAAACCGCCTGGGTCAATCACCAACGGGCAACCGGGTGTTTTGGTGGGGCTGGCAAACGCATACACACAGCGCCTGCGGCCATACACCGGCAAGTCAAGGCCGGTGCCCGCCAGCAGCGGCCGTGCCCAGGCCCCTGCCGCATTCACCGCCCAGTCGCAGGGCAGCTGCGCGCCGCCTTTCAGCATGACGGCCGTCACGCGGCCCGCACCGTGCACGAAGCCGGCGGCCTCGGCCTTCACATACTGCACGCCCAGGCTGCGCGCTTTTTGCTTGAAGGCCATCAGCAAACCGTAGCCGTCAAACCAGCCTTCGCCCGAAAGGCCCAGCGACGCCAGCGCCAGGTCATCCACCTGCAGCCACGGAAAACGTTGCTGCGCTTCGGCCGGTGTGAGTAGCGCCACGTCAACACCGTGCGCGCGCTGCGTGGCGTGGTTCTCCCGCAAGGTAGCCGCACCCGCCTCCGTTGCCAGGTAAAGGTAACCGCGCTCCGTCAATCCGATGTCGGGCACATCGCCGTCGACGGCCAGGTGCTCTTTGATGTTGCGCAGGAACTCAATGCCGAACTGCGACACCGCAATGTTCACCGGCTGTGAGAATTGCTGGCGGATCGAGCTGGCCGAAAGCGCTGAAGAGGCTTGCGTGTAGGTCGGGTCGCGCTCAATCACCGTGATGTTGCCGCCAAAGCGTGGGTGCGATGCCAGGAAGTACGCGATGGCACTGCCGATCACGCCGCCGCCGATGATGACGACGACTTGCTGTTGATGTGTTGTGTTGCTCATGCCGTTTGATGTTGTCTTCAAGGCGCCTATGTCATCCTACATTGCACCGCCGTCGTGACTCGGAGTTTTTGCTCCCTCTTCTCTCGGAGAGGACCGGGGTGAGGGCTGCGGCGTGTGCACCAACGGTGACTATTTGCTTGCGCTGGTTGAATTGTGCGGCTCGTCTAGCTGCCATTCATCCAATATGATCTGCCGACCTGCATCTGACAACATAAAACTGCGCGCCATGCCCATACTGCCTGATTTTTGGCTGAAGTCGTTTTTCTTCTGGGCATTGTTTGTCCCAATACACATTGCGATACTCGCAGTCGCAGTCTGGGCTCGCGGTATCTTCGCAGGCATCGTGATCGCACTCGGTCTCTTTGCGCTCGCTCTTTTAGGCGCATTTGCTGTGGAGTATTTCGTTGCATTGCTTTACGGCTCTGACCCAATCATCGGAGGAGGCTCACATAAGGGCCGAGCGGTTCGTCAAATGGCTCCGTGGATGCTCGGGCTCACTCTTGGGTACCTTCCGGTTATTGCCTGGACCACGTACCGAAATTACGCGTACAGAAAATTTATCGAAAGCCTTGAAAATGAGCGATGAGTCATTCAGCGTTCATCGACCATTCAGTCAGAACGTCAGCTAGTCCATATTGACATTTCAGCTACTCGTCCCACCCATGGAATCCTTCAAACCCAGAGTCGGCAAACCCATCACGCCCGAGCAGTTCGACGAGCTCAGTGACGAACAGCTGGTACGGCTCGTCCCCAAGGCATATCGCGAGTTCTTTCCGGGCAAGGACTTTTGTGCCGACGGCCATTTCTACCTGCACGATGGAACGGCCTGGAGTTTCTACCGGGGTGATCTGCTCGACGAGTAGGGCTTGCGCCGTTAGTTGCAGATGGGTGCACCGAATGTGGCGGCGTAAAGAGCTACACGCCGGAGGCTTCATCTCCTACGTGCCGCAGCAGTTTCGCGCGCATTTGTCGCTGTGCAGCGACAAACCATGTAAAGCGCAGGTGTGTTGTGCAACGGTGTGTGTGATGCGTCAACAGCACAGCATGCAACCCCGTTGAACACAGGCTACGTGACAACAACATTTCCTTCATCCATATTCAAAGGACTCTCATGAACAAACTGCTCGCTACCCTGATCGCCACCCTGTTCGTCGGCATTGCTTCCGCACAAACCCCGGCACCCGTTGCACCAGCGACCCCCGCCGTCGTCAAGGCTGAAGCCAAGGCCGACAAGGCAATCGATGGCGCCGTGAAGAGCGAAGCCAAGGTAGATGCCAAGGCCGACGCCAAAGTCGCGAAGGCAGAAGCTGCAGCCGCTGCAAAAACCGCCAAGGCAGACGCCAAGGCTGCCAAGGCAAAAGCCAAGGCTGAGGCCAAAGCTGCCAAAGCCGCCAAGGCAGACGCTAACGATAAAACCAAGGCCGACGCCAAGGCTGAGAAAACCGTGATCAAGGCAGACGCCAAAGCTGCTTCCACCAAAGTGGATGCCAATGCCAAAGTGGATTCAGTGAAAGTCTCCACCGGTGCCGACAAAGCCAACGCCAAGCTCGACACCAACGCAGTCAAGGCAGAAGCCAAGACCGACGTCAAGGCAGCTGGCGCCAAGTAAGTTGCAACGCGGGCGCTGAGCCCGCTGATGCAAAAAGACAGGCCTTTGGCCTGTCTTTTTTTTGGCCTTCTGCGGGCGAGGATTGCATCGCTGCGCGCGCGCAGCGCGGCTAACACAGCCAATGCGGTCGTTTCCTCAACTCATCGGCTTGTTCACAAAAGCGATGACCAGCCCTTTGTCGGTCACGGTAATCGTGCTGGGCTGCACGCCCATGCTGTTGGGCAGCGCCAGGTCTTCCGGCTTGAGGGTGTGCAGCACGGCGCCCTGCAGCGCCTGCTCTGCCAGCTGTGGCCCGTAGCTGCCCAGCAGCATCGAGGCCTGTGGCGGCAAGCCGTCGAATTGCAATGCATTCACACGCAGTTCATGCGCGCGAATCGTCATGTCGCTCGCCTCATAGCGCAGCGCAAAGTCCAGGTCAAAGGTGCCGGGGTAAGCGCGCCGCAGTGCCTGGCCACCGGCCTCTACGGCCATCACCGCGCCCAGGCGGTTATGTGCCGTCAGCATGCGCAGTTGCGGCGCCTGTACGGTCAGGTCGAGAATGCCTTCAGCGCGCTTGCGCATCGGAAAGCGCCTGGCAATCGCGTCTTGCAATTGGGCAGTGGTGACGGTGTAACTGGGCTGGCCGTGCGCGCTGAAAAAGGCCATGCAAGCAACGCCACCCGAGGCAAGCAACAGTCGTCGTTTCATTCAATGTCCTTTCTGGCTTCAAGGCTCAAGCGTCAGGACCTTAGGCCTTGGCGCTCTTCATGCTCATATCGTGCCGCCAGCGCTGCACCGCGCATGTCATTCATAAGCCCGTATTGCGGTCAGTGTTCAGCCGGTGGGAGCCAAAAGTCTCTGTAAAGGTTCAATTCCTGTATGGTCGGTGTGATGCGAACCTTCTTGACCTTTCTGTTGATGGCGGCCTCCACCCTGGTCAGCGCGCAACCCACCAAGGGCGAGCAGGATGCGCTGGCCCTGGCGATCAGGTCGCAGCGTGTCCTCAACGAATACGCCATCGGGGCCATGGAACCCGAAGCCATGAAGTACGCCCAGCGGCTGCGGCTGACGCAGGCCGCGCTGGACGGGCAGCGCAAGCAGTGGCCCGCGGCCAAAGAGGCGCCCGATCCGTTTGATCAGTTCCGGCCTTGCAAAAACGCGCTTGAAAAAGCGTCTTACCTGGCCGGCCTCTCCGGCATGAAGGCGGTTCGCTCTCTCGATGACAAGGTTTTTCATGCCGAGAAGGGCAAGCTGCAGAAGCTTCGCGCCGAGTGCGACGCCGTCGTCAAGCGCGCTAACGCTGAACGGTAAGGCGGAACGATAAAGGCAGAACGGTAAACCGGCCTGCGGTTGAGTCGCCCTAGCGGCCCACCACCGACCAGCCGGCCTTCTGGTTGGTCTTGTCGTTCTCATACTCCCAGGCCGTGCCGCAGCGGTCGCACTTGTAGCGGGTGATGGTGATCAGCCCGTGGCGGCGCGTTTCATGGCGGGGGTCGCCCTGCACCAGCTCCGGATGCCCGGGCGCCTTGCGCCAGTTGCGCTGGATCCCCGCGCACGAGTCGCAGAGTTCCATCTTTTTGAGTTCGCTGGCGCGGTTGGGGTCTTGGGCTTGGGTCATGGGGTGCTCTTGCGTTGCAGGATGTCCCCCATTGTCGCCGCTGGTGAGGCGAAGCGATTAGCCCGCTATTTCCACTGGCCGCGGTAGCCAAAACACCCTCTGCGAAAAAGGGGCTTGACTTCGAGTGCGCTCGAAGTTTTACAGTCCCTCCATGACCACCGCAACCATTGGCTCCCCCACCGTCTCATTAAGCATTGCCGAAGCCGCAGAAGCCTCAGGGCTCAGCGCTTATACGCTGCGCTATTACGAGCAGATCGGCTTGATCGCACCCATTGACCGGTGCAGCGGCGCGCGCCGCTACAGCGACGCCGACATGCGCTGGCTGGACTTCCTGGTGCGTCTGCGTGCCACCGGCATGTCGATGCGCCACATGCAGCGCTATGCCCAGCTGCTGCGCAAAGGCAATACCGCCGCCAGCCTGGCCGAGCGGCAAACCCTGCTCGAAGAACACGCAGCACGCCTCGAAGCCGGGATCCGCGCCCAGCGCGAAACCCTGCAGTTCATCCGCAAAAAAATCGGCCTGTACGAAGAGCTGCGCGCCGTGCCTAAACGCGCCTGAATCCACCCAATCCGACTGAAAACCAACCCCAACCAATCCTTCAACCCAAGGTAACCCATCATGATCAAAACCCGCATCCTCGGCCGCAATGGCCCTTCCGTCTCCGCCATCGGCCTCGGCTGCATGGGCATGAGCGACTTTTACAGCAACCGCGACGACACCGAGTCCATCGCCACCCTTCACCATGCGCTCGACCAGGGCCTCAATTTCCTCGACACCTCGGATATCTATGGCCCGCACACCAACGAGCTGTTGATCGGCAAGGCCATCGCCGGCCGCCGCCAGGACGTGTTCATCGCGACCAAGTTCGGCATCACGCGTGACCCGGCCAATGAAGCGGCGCGCGGCGTGAACGGCCGGCCCGAGTACGTCAAGGCCAGCTGCGACGCCAGCCTCAAACGCCTGGGGCTCGACCAGATCGACCTCTACTACCAGCACCGCGTCGATAAAGCCGTGYCCATTGAAGACACCGTGGGCGCCATGGCAGAACTCGTGAAGGCCGGCAAGGTACGCTTTCTAGGCCTGTCGGAAGCCTCTGCCGCCACGGTGGCCCGCGCCTGCAAGGTGCACCCCATTGCCGCACTGCAAAGCGAATATTCGCTGTGGACGCGTGACCCCGAAGTCACCGGCACGCTGGCCGCCTGCCGCGAGCACGGTGTGAGCTTTGTCGCGTATTCACCGCTGGGCCGCGGCTTTCTCACGGGCGCCTTCACCAAGCCTGAAGACCTGCCCGCCGACGACTACCGCCGCAAGTTCTCGCCGCGCTTTGCCGAAGAAAATTTCAAGCGCAACCTGGCACTGGTCGATACCGTGAAGGACCTGGCGGCGGCCAAGGGTGTCACCGCATCGCAGGTTGCGCTGGCCTGGGTGCTGGCGCACGGCAACGACATCATTCCCATCCCCGGCACCAAGCGCCGCAGCTACCTCGACCAGAACATCGGCGCGCTCGACGTCACCTTGAGCCCCGCCGAGCTGGTCCAGCTCGACAAGGCTTTCCCGCCCGATGCCGCCGCTGGCCTGCGCTACCCCGCGTCGTTTTTGGGTACGGTCAATGCGTGACGCAGGCTGAAACTCCTTGCGCGGGACAGGCCGGCGGCTTCGCCTGCGCTGAACCCGGCCGGTTCCATGTTCCCGCTGGTCAAAAGCCCCTCGCTGGCTGATGATTCCGTCAGGCCGGTGCAGCGAAAATTCTGGAGTTGTTGTATCGTACAACAATACGATGTATCATTCAACGATACATTTGTATTTGCCTTGGCGTAAAAGCCTGGTCTAACTTCATGGAGCTCAGAATGGGAATCGCACTAACTTGTCCCCGCCGGGTGCTGGCGGCTGCTGTGGCAGTGACGCTTTCGGGCATGACGTCAGCAGCCGATTTACGGATCGGGTTCAAGGCTGAAGTCACTTCTGCCGATCCCCACGTTCTGGGCGCCGCCAATCGCAGCGTCTGGATGAACGTCTACGACTCGCTGATTGGCCAGGATGAAAAGCTGCACCCTGTTCCTCTGCTGGCCTTGTCCTGGAAGGCGATAGACGAAAAACAATGGGAATTCAAGTTGCGCCCCGGCGTCAAATTTCACAACGGCGAACCGATGACGGCCAACGACGTGAAGTTCTCGCTGGACAGGGCCAGGGCGCTGGCCGGCCCGCGAACATTCAAGACGTATTTGAGAGCGGTCGACAGCGTTCGGGTCCAGGATCCGCTGACAGTCATCATCAAGACGAAGGAAGCCGCGCCCACTCTGCCTGAAAACGTAGGTCTCGTAGCCATTCTTCCGAAAGGAAGCGGGGCGGAGATCAAGGAGGAGGACTTCGAGAACGGCAAGGCGGCGGTGGGCACCGGTCCCTTCAAGTACGCAGGACTCATTCCAAGCCAGCAAGTGGCCATGACACGCAATGACGCGTACTGGGGCTCAAAACCGGCCTGGTCAAAAGTGATTTACCAATTCATCCCGAAAGAACCGGCGAGAGCGGCGGCAATGCTGGGCGGAAGTGTCGATGTCATTGATGGCGCTGCCGGTAGCTTGAGCGAGACCTTGAAGAAAAGCGACAAGGTGTCGGTAGTCTCTACGACCTCCTATCTACTCAACTACCTGTCCATGGATCAACTTCGGGCGGTTTCGCCTTATGTCACCAGTCATGACGGGAAACCGCTGGCCAAGAACCCGTTCCAGGACAAAAGAGTCCGTCAGGCCATCACAGTGGCCATTAACAGGGACGCCATTAACAAGTTCGTCATGAAGGGCGATGCGGAACCAGCGACGCAGATTGTTCCGGCCGGCTTCTTCGGGTACGAGCCCGCGCTGAAGCTTAAGTCGGGAGACACGGCGCAGGCCAAAGCCTTGCTGGCCGAGGCAGGCTACCCCTCCGGATTCAAGGTGGTTCTGCACTGCACAAATGACCGGTACCTCAACGACGCACGGGTCTGCGAAGCAATTGCACAGATGTTGACCCAGGCGGGGATAAAAACCGACGCAAGGACGCTCCCCTACGCCAACTTTGTTACCCGGGCGACAAGCGGCGGAGCTGGTGGCGAGCCTGAATTCAGCCTGGCCATGTTTGGCATTGGTGCGGTTCTCGGTGATTCGCTGGAGCCGTACACCGCCGTTGTCCACACCTTTGACAAGGCCTTGGGGACCGGAGCCAACAACTATGGCCGGTACAGCAACAAGGAGTTTGACGCGGCGATCCGCTCTGCATCAAAAACATTGAGTGAAAAGGAACGCGAAGAGTTGCTGCGAACGGCCGCAAGGGTTGCCGCGGAGGACGTTGCCATCGTGCCGGTGCATAACGCGAAGACTGCATGGGGACTGCGCAAGGGCCTGAGCATGGTTCCGCGAAGTGACGGGTTCACGGTGGCGAGTGCCATCAAGGAAGCGGCTTCGAAGTAAAACAGATCAACGAATAGGGGTGAGGTGAGGGGGTCACCGGTGCTGGTGTCAGCACCGGTGGCGCTCCAATCCGAGCCGAACCAGGGTAATCAATGAAAGACTCGACGTTCAGCAATCTTGCTGTGGTGATTGAACGCAACGTGATGGTGCCGATGAGGGACGGCGTGAGGCC
>NZ_JBFUBD010000034.1:0-23611 GCF_056405935.1 Polaromonas sp. P1_E3 | reverse complement strand
CAGTGAAGTGCCTTGAAGCGAACGCGCTTCGGCTTGGCACCTTCTTCACCCAGGCGCTTCTTCTTGTCGGCTTCGTACTCCTGGTAGTTGCCGTTGAAGAAAGTCCACTGGCTGTCACCTTCAGCGGCCAGGATGTGGGTTGCGATGCGGTCAAGGAACCAGCGGTCATGGCTGATCACCAGCACCGAGCCGGCGAATTCCAGCAGCGCGTCTTCGAGCGCACGCAGGGTTTCCACGTCCAGGTCATTCGAAGGTTCGTCAAGCATCAGTACGTTGCCGCCCGCGATCAGGGTCTTGGCGAGGTGCAAACGCCCACGTTCACCGCCTGACAGCATGCCGACACGCTTTTGCTGGTCGGCGCCGTTGAAGTTGAAGCGGCCGGCATAGGCACGGCTGGGCATGGTGAACTTGCCGACGGTCAGCATGTCCAGGCCGCCCGAGATGTCTTCCCAGACGGTTTTTTCATTGGCCAGGTCGTCGCGGTGCTGGTCGACAAAAGCCATGCGCGCGGTCTTGCCGATGGCGACTTCGCCGCTGTCGGGCTGCTCCTTGCCCGCAATCAGCTTGAACAGCGTGGATTTACCCGCACCATTGGGACCGATGATGCCGACGATGGCGCCTGCGGGCACCTGGAAGCTGAGATTGTCGATCAGCAGGCGGTCGCCGAAGGATTTGCTGACATTCTTGAATTCAATGACTTCATTGCCCAGGCGCTCGGCCACAGGGATGAAGATTTCCTGGGTTTCGTTGCGCTGCTGGTATTCGAAGTCGGAGAGTTCCTCGAAACGGGCCAGGCGCGATTTGCTCTTGGCCTGGCGTGCCTTGGGATTCTGGCGCGACCACTCAAGTTCTTTCTTGAGGGCTTTGGCGCGGGCTTCCTCGCCCTTTTGCTCTTGCGCCAGGCGCTCGCCCTTCTGGTCCAGCCAGCTGCTGTAGTTGCCCTTCCAGGGGATTCCGTGGCCGCGGTCCAGTTCCAGGATCCACTCGGCGGCGTTGTCGAGGAAGTAGCGGTCATGGGTAATGGCCACCACGGTGCCCGAAAAGCGCTGCAGGAACTGCTCCAGCCAGTCCACCGATTCGGCGTCCAGGTGATTGGTGGGTTCGTCAAGCAGCAGCATGTCGGGCCGGGACAGCAGCAGGCTGCACAGGGCCACGCGGCGTTTTTCGCCACCCGAGAGCACGCCGATCTTGGCGTCCCAAGGCGGCAGGCGCAGCGCGTCGGCGGCGATTTCAAGCTGGTGCTCGGAATCAGTGCCTGCCGTGGCGATGATGGCTTCCAGGCGGGCCTGCTCGGCAGCCAGTGCATCGAAGTCGGCATCGGGCTCGCCGTAGGCGGTGTACACAGCTTCGAGCTGTGCCTTGGCGGCGAAAACCGCGCCCATGCCGGCTTCCACGCTTTCACGCACCGTGTGCTCGGGGTCCAGCTTGGGTTCCTGCGGCAAGTAGCCGATATTCAGGCCCGGCATAGGGGTGGCTTCACCCTCGATTTCCGTGTCCAGACCGGCCATGATCTTGAGCAAGGTCGACTTGCCGGAACCGTTGGTGCCCAGCACGCCGATCTTGGCGCCCGGGAAGAAGCTGAGCGACACCTCCTTGAGGATGTGGCGCTTGGGCGGCACGATTTTGCCGACCTTGTTCATGGTAAATACGTACTGAGCCATCAGGATTAACTTTGGTAAAAATGAAAAACAATGCCAGAAAACGGGCTGCCGGCGGTCCGCAAAAGTAGTTTTTACGGGCTGCCCTGCAGGCTTTCTTGCGGGCTGGAACGACACGCCGCGCCTGGGCGCAAACCGCCTTTGGACAAGGCGTGGTTTATGCGTGAATGCCCCATTATCGTTGCTGTGCGACAATACAGGGGTTGTTGGCTCCAGTTGCCTGCAACATTTGGGCACATCCGGGTACCGCTTCAAGTGGCTGCTTACGATGTAAAACGTAATGTTTAGGGCCCACTTTCTGACCCCATCTGCCTTTGACTGGCGGGTTGTCTTCCAACAAGACACCCAACAGGCCGATCTAAAGCGCCCTACGGCGCAACATCATGACATTTGAAGAATTGAACCTGGCCCCGGCCATTCTGAAGGCCGTGCTCGAGCAGGGCTACGACACCCCCACCCCCATTCAGGCCCAGGCAATCCCCGCCGTGCTCAAAGGCGTGGACCTGCTGGGCGGCGCCCAGACCGGCACCGGCAAGACCGCTGCCTTCACCCTTCCCCTGCTGCAGCGCCTGTCCACCGAGGCGCGCCTGACCAACCGCCGCGGCGTCAACGCCGTGCGGGCCCTGATCATGACCCCAACCCGCGAACTCGCGGCCCAGGTCGAAGAAAGCGTGCGTACCTACGGCAAATACACCGACCTCACCTCCATGGTGATGTTCGGCGGCGTCGGCATGGGCGCCCAGATTGAAAAACTGCGCCGCGGCGTGGACATCCTGGTTGCCACTCCGGGCCGCCTGCTGGACCACGCAAGCCAGGGTACGCTGGACCTGAGCCAGGTACAGATCCTCGTGCTGGACGAAGCCGACCGTATGCTGGACATGGGCTTCATTCACGACATCAAGAAGGTGTTGGCCCTGGTGCCCAAGCAGAAGCAGTCGCTGCTGTTCAGCGCGACCTTCAGCGATGAAATCCGCGAACTGGCCAACGGCCTGCTCAAGAACCCCGAATCCATCCAGGTCACGCCGCGCAACACCACGGTGCAGCGCATCACGCAGACCATCCACCCCGTCGGCCGCAGCAAGAAGAAAGCGCTGCTGACCCACATCATCAACGAGCACAACTGGAGCCAGGTGCTGGTGTTCACCCGCACCAAGTTCGGCGCCAACAACGTGGCCGAGCACCTGACCAAGAACGGCATTCCCGCGATGGCGCTGCACGGCAACAAGAGCCAGACTGCCCGCACCCAGGCATTGGCTGACTTTAAAAGCGGCACGATCCGCGCACTGGTGGCCACCGACATCGCCGCCCGCGGCATCGACATCGACGAGCTGCCACACGTGGTCAACTACGAAATACCCAACGTCAGCGAAGACTATGTGCACCGCATCGGCCGCACGGGCCGCGCCGGCAACAGCGGCGAAGCCGTCAGCCTGGTCTGCCTGGATGAAGAAGGCTTCATGCAGGACATCGAGCGTTTTACCAAGCAAAACATCGAAAAAATAGTGGTCCCCGGCTTTGAAGCCGAATCCGGCGAACGCGCCGAGCCACTGGCCATGGGCCGCCAGACCATCTGGGGCGGCCTGGGCAAGCCACCAAGCCGCGACGTGATGCAGGCAGCGGCCAAGGCCGCCCGCACCGAGATGATGCAGCGCATCCGCGACACCAAGGGCGCCCAGCCCGCGCGCGGTGCAGGCGGCGGTAACGGTGGTGGCGGCAATGGCGGCGCGCGCGGACGCGGTCCTGCCGGCGGCGGCAACGGAGGTGGTGGTAACGGCGGCGGCAGCGGCCGCGGTCCCCGCACACCCAACCCCGGCCAGCCACGCCAGGCCTCGGGCTATTCACAGAACGGCCAGCCGCCACGCCAGCAGACGCAGCGCCCGCCGCGCGACGACCAGCAGCCACGCGCGCCCCGCAGCGAGCCGAGGGAGCCGCGCAACGACTTTGACAACCAGCAACCCGCCAGCCACGCCTCCTCCGGTTTCCCGTCCTCGGGTCAACCCACGGGCGGCAACCGCGGCAACTACCGGGGCGGCAACCGCTCTGGTGGTGGTAATGGCGGCGGTGGTGGTGGCGGCCGGGGCAACGGGCCCCGCCGGCCTGGCGGTCCCGGCTCGTTTACCGGCCGCTAAGCGCTAACGGCGGCCATCCCACTGCGTGGGCGTCGCCATGCAATTGTTCGGCGCGGCAGGCTGCAAAATCCCAATTCCGCACCTCAGGTTCAAGCTGCTTTCAGCTGCTTGGCCGGATTGCTCAGCTTGGGCAAACGGCGCCGCGAACCGAGCACCAGCTCGATATCCTCGTGCGCGCCGTCAATCAGCACCAGAATGGCTTTTTCGGCCTTGGCCGGGTTGCGCGCGATCACCGCATCCAGCACCGCCCGGTGCAGCGGCAGGGAGCGCTTGGGCCCGTCCTTGCGGATGGTCGAAATTTCAAAGCTGGTGCGCAGCAAGGCACTGAGCGCCTTGCTCATCTGGACCAACATGCGATTGTGCGCGGCACGCAGCAGGCCCTGGTGAAAACGCAGGTCATAGGTGACGTAGTCGCCGCCGCCTTCCACGGCGCGTTTCATGCCCGCGTAGGCATCCTCGATCCCGGCGATCTCTTCCGCGGTGGCCCGCTCGGCGGCCATGCGCACGGCGGCTGGTTCCACCAAGCGCCGCAGTTCCAGCAGGTCGCGTAAAAATTCGGGCGTGATGCCGGCCTTGGCCTTCCAGGCGATGACGTCGGGATCGAACCAGTTCCAGTGTTCCTCGGTCAGCACGCGGGTGCCCACTTTGGGCCCGGTGGTAACCAGCCCCTTGGCGATCAGTGACTTGACCGCTTCGCGCACCACCGTGCGGCTCACGCCCAGTTCCTCGCAAAGCACCGGCTCCGGCGGCATGGACATGCCGGCGGTATAACGGCCCGCGACGATGGCTTCCCCGATGTGGTCAACCGTGTTGCCGTGGACGTTTTTCATGGTGGCCATGGGGTTCCTTTAGCCTCGCACAAACAAGGTGACCAACGGGTCCGAACCTACCTGGCGGCTCCAATGGCCATGCACGGCCGGATCGAAAGTGGCGCCGGCCGGCAGCAGGTCTTCGGAGTAGAAATGCTGTCCGGGCTTGAAGATGCGGGAAATTCCACCCTGCAGGCCGATCTCCATCTCGCCGCCCAGAATGAATACCCATTGGCCGTGCGGCGAACAATGGAACTGGCTGCGAAAACCTACCGGGCTGTGGCGCAACTGGTAGCCGCCTGAAGGCATCAGCGCGGAAAGCATGGATTGCGGATTGCCCTCTGGCAGCGGAACCTGCTCTTCGCGGAACTTTGCGAGGCCGTCGGCTTCGTCTGTGTAGAGAATGACTTTGGTGAAGGTGGTCAAAAAAGCTCCGTGTTCGTATTCATGAATTTGTGGTGGATAAATTCGAGGCGCGATTTCCCGCGCCTCAGGCCCCGGCCTGCGCAAGCCCGGCCCTGGCCGCAGCATCGGGCGCAAACTGCAGCAGCACCTTCATGGCCCTGCCCTTGTCGCCGGCCAGCTTGAAGGCATCCGTAGCCTGGTCGAAGTTCATGATATCGGTGATAACCGGCCGGCCATCGATCAGGCGCTTGTTCAAAAACTCCACCGCCACCGCGAACTCATGGTGGAAGCGGAAGGTGCCGCGCAGATCGATCTCCCGTGCCACCAGCGCGTTCATCGGGATTTTGATGTCGCCGCCCAGCCCCACGGCCACAATCACGCCACGCGGGGCGACGACCTGGAGCCCGGACAGCAGCGCGCGCTCATTGCCCGAGGCCTCGAACATGACGTCGAAGTAGCCCTTCTCCAGCGCATACGGCGCCAGCGCATCGGGCTGTGCCGACAGGTTGATGGCTTTGTCCRCACCCATTTTGAGCGCGCACGCCAGCGGCAACTCCGCAATGTCCACCGCCACAATCTCGGCCGCCCCGGCGCGCCGCAGGCCCGCGATCAGCAAGGCGCCGATGGGCCCGCAACCGGTGACCAGCACTTTCTTGCCGAACACGACGCCTGCGCGATTGATGGCATGCAGGCCGACCGACAGCGGCTCAGCCAGCGCAGCCTCCGACAATGAAATATCTTCGGACACGGCGTAGGCCTGCGTCTGGTCGATCACCAGCGTTTCGCGGAATGCGCCCTGCACGTGGGGGAAACGCATGGCGCTGCCGTAGAAACGCATGTCCAAACAATGGTTGTGCTGGCCGAGCTGGCAGTATTTGCAGACGCCGCAGGGACGCGATGGCGACACAGCCACGCGTTGCCCGGGTGCGAAACCCGCGACTTCGTCGCCCACTTCGCTCACGATGCCCGAAACTTCATGCCCCAGCACCATCGGCTCCTTGATGCGCACCGTGCCGAAGCCACCGTGCTGGAAGTAGTGCAGGTCCGAGCCGCAGATGCCGCCGAAGGCAACACGCACGCGCATCTGCTTCGGGCCAACGGGCTCGACTGCCTGCGAGTCAAAGCGCAGATCCAGCGGGGCGTGGCAGACGATGGCGCGCATATTCATTGAAGTTCAGCTCACAAAAAATCAAAGTTGGGCGGTGACCCCGCCATCGACATACAACACATGCCCGTTCATGAAGCTGGACGCATCGCTGGCCAGAAACACCGCCGCCCCCGCCAGTTCATGCACTTCGCCCCAACGCCGGCTCGGCGTGCGGCCGATCAGCCAGGAATTGAACTTCTCATCCGACGATAGCTTCTCGTTCAGCTCGGTCCTGAAGTACCCCGGCCCGATTGCATTGCACTGAAGGCCATGCGGACCCCAGTCGATCGCCATGCCCTTGGTCAGCATCTTCACCGCACCTTTGGTCGCCATATAGGGCGAGATGCCCGGCCGGCCGATCTCGCTTTGCACCGAGCAGATATTGATGATCTTGCCGCGCTTGCGCAGGATCATCTTACGTGCCACGGCCTGACCCACCATGAAGACGCTGTCGAGGTTGGTGCGCATGAGCTTGTGCCAGTCCTCTTCGGCAAACTCTTCCAGCGGATTGCGGATCTGCATGCCCGCGTTGTTGAACAGGATGTCGATCGGACCGATGGTTGACTCGATGGTCTCCACCGCTGCCTTCACCTCCCCGGAATCCGTCACGTCAAACGCACTCACGTGCGCCGTGATGCCTTCGCTGCGCAACAGGGCCGCGGCCTCCCGCACCTTGGCTGCATTGCGCCCGTTGACCACCACCGCCGCGCCGGCCTGGCCAAGCCCTCGCGCAAGCGCCAGGCCAATGCCGGCCGACGAGCCCGTGATGAGCGCCAGCCTGCCGTTCAGCTTGAATGAATCGGCGACCATGGCCGCACTCACGACAGGCGCTGGCCGCTGTCGCCGTTGAAGACGTGGGCCTTGCCCGGCGCCACGTCCAGGTGAATGATGTCGTCAGGCTGCGCATCGGTGCGGCCATGCATGACGACGATGATCTTGCTGTTGCCCACTTCCAGCAGCAGCTCGGTCTCGGCGCCCGTCGGCTCGATCACGATCACCTTGGCAGGGATGCCCGTGCCTGTCGTGGACACCTTCAGGTCGGTCGGCCTCACGCCGTAGTCCACCGCTTGCCCGTCCACCGCGTTGGCCAGCGCCTGCGCCGGCCAGGAATGCCCCTCTGCTTCCACCCAGGTGCGGCCATCCGCGACGCGCAGCGTGCCCTTCATCACGTTCATCGACGGCGAGCCGATGAATTGCGCGACGAAGAGGTTGCCGGGACGGTCGAACAGCTCCAGCGGTGTGCCGATCTGCTCGATGATGCCGTCGTGCATGACGACGATGCGGTCGGCCATGGTCATCGCCTCGATCTGGTCATGCGTCACGTAGACGGTCGTGGTCTTCAGGCGCTGATGCAGCGCCTTGATCTCGGCCCGCATCGCTACGCGCAACTTGGCGTCCAGGTTGGACAGCGGTTCGTCAAAGAGGAATACCTTGGGGTCGCGCACGATGGCCCGGCCCATGGCCACGCGCTGGCGCTGGCCGCCTGACAGCTCGCGCGGGAAGCGGTCGAGCAACGGGTCAAGGTTCAGGATGCGCGCCGCGTCACCCACGCGTTTGTCGGTGATCGCCTGGTCGGCCTTGCGCAGTTTCAGGCTGAAGGCCATGTTGTCGCGCACGGTCATGTGGGGGTAGAGCGCATAGCTCTGGAACACCATCGCGATGTCGCGGTCCTTGGAGTCGAGGTCGTTGATGACCTTGCCGTCGATGGAGATCTCGCCACCGGTTATCTCTTCGAGCCCGGCCAGCATGCGCAAAAGCGTGGACTTGCCGCAGCCCGAAGGGCCGACGAGCACAACGAATTCACCATCGCTGATGTCGAAACTGATGCCGTGAATGATCTTGACCTTGCCGAAGGACTTCTCGATTTTGTTGAATGCGACGGATGCCATTTTGTCTGTTTTCCCTGTGAATCAGCTTTTGACGGCGCCGGCCGTGAGGCCCGCGACCATATAGCGCTTGAATGCGTAATAAATTGCCGCAGGCGGCATTGCGTAGATAAGGCCCGTGGTCATGAGCAGTTCCCATGGTGAGTCGTCGGCCGAGAGGAAGTTGCCCAGCGCCACCGCCAGCGTCACGCTGTCGTCCTTGGACAACAGCAAAAAGGCGTAGAGGTATTCGTTCCAGGCCAGCAGCAAGGCATACGTCCCCACCGCCACCAGCGAAGGCACCATCAATGGCAGGTAAACGAGGCGAAAGAGTTGCATGGCCGTGGCCCCGTCCATCTTCGCGGCTTCATCCAATTCCCAAGGCAGCTTGTCCGACGCCTGCTTGAGCACCCAGATGCAGTACGGAGAGGCGATCGTCACCATCGCCAGGATGAGCGCCCACTGGTTGTTGAGCAGGCCATAGTTGCCCATGGTTTTGTACATGGGCACGGCCAGGAAGGCTGCGGGGATGAAGTAGGTGAACAGTGCCATGTTCATCACCGTACGGCCGCCGGGAACCCGCAACCGGCTGATGGCAAAGGCCGCGCATGTCGACACGAACAGCGTGAGCACACCGACCGACACGGCGATCAGCAAGGAATTCCAAAGCTGGATCCAGAAATGGTCCAGGTAGAAATGCTTCTGCATGAACACGAACTCGAAGTTCCGCAGTGTGGGCGCTTTCGGCCAGAGCTGGCCCGTCGTCGCCTGGTCCTTGGGCGACAGCGCGAACAGCACCATGTGGTAGATCGGCAGCAGCGTCCAGATCAACACGGGGATGCCGATGAGCAGCAGCTTGGCTTCGGTCGAGATGACCTTCAATGCGGAGCGGCTCATACCGGTTTCCGGCAACAGGCCGCCTCAACGGTCAACGTGCAATAGCGGGCAGGACTCATCATTTTGACAATCTCTTCATCATGAAATACACCAGAGGCAAGACCAGCGGCAATGCGACGACGATGGAGGCAAGGGACAGGTCAACCTGGTCCAGACGCAGGTAGCGGATGCCCAGCGTTGCCAGCACATGCGTCAGGTCTGCCGGCCCCCCACCCGTGAGCAGGTAGACGCTGTTGAAGTCACCCAGCGTCCAGATCATCGAGAGGATGGTGGATGTGAGGTACAGCGAGCGCATTGACGGCCAGGTAATGAAGCGGAACTTCTGCCACACTGAAGCGCCGTCCACCGACGCGGCTTCGTACTGCTCGCCCGGAATTGCCATACGGCCGGCCAGCAGGATCAGCGTCCAGAACGGCAGCGATTTCCAGATGTGCGCCAGCATCGAAAAGCCCAACGCCAGCGTCGGGTCGTTCAGCCAGTTCGGGCCGTCCATGCCGGTGAAGCGGTAGATGGCGGCGTTCACCACGCCCCACTCCGGGTTGAGCATGAAGCGCATGGACAGAATGGTCGGGATCGACGGCACGGCCCAAGGCAGAATGAAGATCATCGACAGGATCTTGACCCACCAGCGCGTGTTCAGGAAGAAGCCCGACAGGCCGAGCGCCAGCATCATCTTGATGTTGACGGAGACCACGACAAAGATCACGGTGTTGATCACCGTGCGGAAGAAAATGGGGTCGGCAAACAGCCGCTCGTAACTTTCCGGATGGCGCGCGAGCCACAGGCCGTAGCCCACCGGGTAGATCACGAAAATCAGGAAGATGAGAAGGTAGGGAATAACAAGAATCGCTCCCCACTTCTCCCACGAAGTCATGGCATTTTTTCTGACGGCCGATGCGGTGGCCGGTGTGTCGAGGGTCATGGTGCTCATGGMTTGTACCCTCCCCCAGCGGGGGGAGGGACTTTGGTTTTTAGTTGGATGCGACGGTCTTGATGCGGGCAATCATCTCGTCCACCGCCTTGTCAACCGGCACCTTCTCATTGAGCACGCGGTTGGCCGCCTTGGCCCAGACGTTCTCGTTGTTCAGCACGGTGAACTTGTAGTTCTTGACGAACTCGAAGCCCACCGTTCCGTTGGCGTACTGGTTGAACACCGACTTGCGATGCGCATCAGCCTGCCAGAACGGGCGTGCCTGACCGGCCTTGGTCACCGGGAACCAACGGCCGAGCGAGCCTTCGACGTACGGCGTCAGGTTCTCTTCTTCCATCAGGAACTTGACGAACTCCTTGGCGCGGGCCTTGTTCTTGGCCTGGCTAAAGACAACGCCAGTCTTCACCGCCGTGCGGTAGATCATCTTGCTGCCGTCCGGTTTGTTTGGAAAGCCTGCCGTGCGGATGCGCTCGCTGTAGTTCTTCTTCGCCAGTTCACGCTCTTCGGGTTTGAGCTTGTCGTTGTTGGCGTCGTCAAGCCACTTGGCCGCGATTGAGATCGTCGCGTTGTGCGTCATGACCGTGGTCTTGTTGTGGAAGGCGACGTTGTTGTCCGGGTCTTTCCAGCTGGTGGACGACGGTGGCGAGCAGCCCTTGGTGTACGGCGCGGTGTAGTCGGTCAACGCCCCAATCAGGCCGGCACGAACGTTAGGGTCATCGACCAGCAGCTTGCCGCTGTCGCTCACCAGCTTCACGTTGTACGCATCCATAAAGGTCAGGAAGGAGAAGAACGAGTCGCTCGAGTCCACGCCCAGGGGCTGGCCGATGCCGAAGGTGCGGTTGCCGCTCTTCTGGCGATGGGCCGGTTGCACTTTGTCGCACCAGAAAGACCAGTAGCCCTTCCAGTCGGTCGGGATGTCGGACTCCTTGAAACCCGCATCGTTGAGCATGTCGATCCAGTACTCGATGTGCATGGTCTGCTGCTTGATCGGAAAGGCGTAGTAAGCGCGGGTCTTGGCTGCGTCGTTCCACAGGAACGTCGTCTCCACCGTGTTGGGGGCGAAACGCGCGCGGATCGGGTTGATCACGCTGGAGATGTCTTCCAGCTTGCCGTCATAGGCCCACTTGCTCGTGACCTGGAAGTCATACACGTCGGCATAGGCGACGTCAGGCGGGTTGCCGGAGTCCAGCGCAGCCACGGTCTTGGGGATCATGTCCTGGATCGGGTACTGCGACAGCTCGATTTTCACACCCTTGTGCTTGGCTTCGTACTTCTTGATGGCGTCGAAGAGTGCCTGGTCCTCCGCCTGGTAGAAGCCCTTGACCCACCAGACGGTGAGCTTGTCTTGCGCGACAGCGTGGCCGCCTGCGAGCAGGCCCCCCGCGATCATCGCGCTGGCAAGAATTGTCCTGATCTTCATTGCTTTGTCTCCTGTGGTTGTTGAACTGTCTAACCGGGTCGCTCAGCTCTTAGCGCTTGCTATCATATGATGATTGAAACGCCGGTTTTTCTATGGAAAACCCGCGGTACAGCAACCGGTCCCGGGCTCATCTTCTGGAACTCTTTCGAAAGAGTCTCTTACTGGCATTCAGGGACCGGACTGAGCAGTGGCTGGCCTGCGAAGTGAGCGCTCAGATTGGCCACCGCCAGATCCGCCATGGCCTTGCGCGTCTGCCAGGTTCCGCTGGCCATGTGCGGAGTCAACACGACGTTGTCCAGCGCCTTCAGCGCATCCGGCACCTGCGGTTCTTTTTCGAAGACATCGAGACCCGCGCCGGCGATCACGCCGCGTTGCAGGGCATCGACCAGCGCCGCCTCATCCACGACCGAGCCGCGCGCAACATTGATCAGGTAACCCTCGGGACCCAAGGCCTTGAGCACTTCAGCATTGATCAGGTGTTTCGTTCCGGCGCCGCCCGGAGTGATCACCACCAGGAAATCCACCGCAGCGGCGAGCGCTGCTGCGGTGGGATGATAGGCGTACGGCAGCTCCGCCTTGGCGGTGCGCGCTGTATAGGCGATGGACATGCCAAAAGCTTCTGCGCGGCTGGCAATGGCCTGCCCGATGCGGCCCAGCCCAACGATGCCCAGCCGGGCACCTGAAACCTTGCGGGCCAGCGGCATCGGACCCTCGGCGGCCCATCGGCCGGCACGCACATAGCGGTCTGCCAGGGGGATGCGCCGCGCCACCGACAGCATGAGGCCCAGCGCGAGGTCAGCGACCTCGTCGTTGAGCACCCCGGGGGTGTGCGTCACGGGGATGCGGCGGTTCAATGCGGCGGGTACATCGACGCCGTCGTAGCCAACGCCGAAGATCGACACCACTTCGAGCGCGGGCAGCTTCTCTATCAGCGCGGCCGTGACCCTGGACTCGCCGCCGCCCGAGATGCCGCGAATCTGCGGCGCGACCATTGCAAACGCCTCGGGATCAGTCTCGTGCAGGCGGTCGTGTACCACGAAGGCCGCAGCGAGCGGCTCCATCAGGAAGGGCGGGAGCTTGGAAACGGCAAGGATGTGCGGGCGGGACAAGGCAGCTACTCCGATCATGGTTTTCACTAAGACAGCGGCCGCAATGGTATGACGATAATACCTTTACACTTTCAGGATTAACCCTACTATTTAGGCCAACAGCACATGACCGACAGCAGCAAACCCAAAAAGAAACCCGAAGAACTGCGCAGCCAGCAATGGTTCGGCCGCCAGGACCGCGACGGCTTTGCCTACCGCAGTTGGGTCAAGGGCAAGGGTGTCCCGCACGACCAGTTCGACGGCCGCCCGGTCATCGGCATCTGCAATACCTTTAGCGAACTGACGCCCTGCAACTCGCATTTCCGCACGATCGCGGAACAGGTCAAGATCGGCGTTTATGAGGCCGGCGGCTTCCCGCTCGAATTTCCGGTGATGTCGCTGGGCGAAACCCTGCTGCGCCCCACCGCCATGCTGTACCGCAACCTGGCCAGCATGGACGTTGAAGAAAGCATACGCGGCAACCCCATCGACGGCGTGGTGCTGCTGATGGGCTGCGACAAGACAACGCCTTCGCTGGTGATGGGCGCGGCCAGCGTCGACCTGCCCACGGTGGGCGTCAGCGGCGGCCCCATGCTGAGCGGCAAATGGCGCGGCCAGGAGCTCGGGTCGGGCACCGGCGTGTGGAGCATGAGCGAGCAGGTGCGCGCAGGCACGCTCAAGCTGCAGGACTTCTTCGAGGCCGAAAGCTGTATGCACCGCAGCCACGGCCACTGCATGACCATGGGTACGGCCTCGACGATGGCCAGCATGGTCGAAGCACTGGGCATTGGGCTGCCCGGCAATGCCGCCTACCCTGCCGTGGACGGCCGGCGCAACGTGCTGGCTCGCATGGCCGGCCGCCGCGCCGTCGAGATGGTGCATGAAGACCTCTTGCTGTCGAAAATCCTCACGCGCGAAGCCTTTGAAAATGCCATCAAGACCCTTGCCGCGATCGGCGGTTCAACCAATGCCGTCATCCACCTGATCGCGATGGCCGGCCGCATCGGCGTGAAGCTCACGGTGGACGACTTCGACCGGCTGGCCAGCGAGCTGCCCTGCCTCGTCAACCTGCAACCCTCGGGCAAATACCTGATGGAAGACTTCTGCTACGCCGGCGGCCTGCCGGTGGTGATGAAGGAAATCGCGCAGCACCTGCACACCGGCGCCATCACCGCCAACGGCAAAACCATCGGTGAAAACATCGCCGACGCGGAAAACTACAACACCGATGTCATCAAGCCGCTGTCCGCGCCCTTCAAGGACAAGGCCGGCATCGCCGTGCTGCGCGGCAACCTCTCGCCGCGCGGCGCTGTCATCAAACCCAGCGCTGCCACGCCGTCACTCATGGTGCACAAGGGCCGGGCCGTAGTGTTTGAAACCATTGAAGACTTCCACGCGCGCATTGACGACGAGAACCTGGACATCGACGAAAACTGCGTGATGGTACTGAAGAACTGCGGGCCCAAGGGCTACCCCGGGATGGCAGAGGTCGGCAACATGCCGCTGCCGCCCAAGGTGCTGCGCAAGGGCATCACCGACATGGTGCGCATCAGCGACGCGCGGATGAGCGGTACTGCCTACGGAACCGTGATTCTGCATACCGCCCCCGAAGCGGCAGCAGGCGGCCCACTGGCTCTGGTGCAGAACGGCGACATCATCGAACTTGACGTCCCCAATCGCCGCCTGCATCTGCATGTCAGCGATGAAGAGCTTGCGCGGCGAATGACCAGCTGGAAAGCGCCCGAACCACCGCTGTCTTCTGGGTACTGGAAGCTGTACATCGACCACGTGCTGCAGGCCGACGAAGGCGTGGACCTGGACTTCCTGGTGGGYAAGCGCGGTTCGTTCGTGCCGCGCGACAACCACTGAGCCGGTAAGCCGGGTACGGCGCGGGTACGGGCCGCACCCGGCCCGCGGGTACCATAGTGGGTTGAGGCGCGGCGTGCTTTTTCCGGTTTTTCTTCCCTGAAAAAGCCCGCGCCGGGATGCCGGAAGAAGCCAGGAAACCCAATCAATGCAAGCCAGAAAATTCGATGTCGTCGCGCTCGGCGAAGCCATGGTGGAATTCAACCAGACCACTGCCGGCCAGCCTAACTACCTGCAGGGTTTTGGCGGCGACACCAGCAACGCCGTGATCGCGGCGGCGCGCGCCGGCGCCAGCACCGCCTATCTCACCCGCCTGGGCAGCGACACCTTCGGCCACTCGCTAATGGCCTTGTGGACCGCGGAGAAGGTTGCCACGGAAGCGGTCCAGCAGGACAGCGAGGCCAGCACCGGCCTGTACTTCGTCACCCATGGCCCCAAAGGCCATGAATTCAGCTACCTGCGCGCGGGCTCCGCAGCCAGCCGCATGACGCCGGCCTGGCTGCAGCAGGCCGGCGCGGCCGATGCCGTGCGCCAGGCCAAAGTCCTGCACGTCTCGGGCATATCGCTGGCAATTTCCGCGGGTGCCTGCGACACGGCTTTTGCCGCCATGAAGCTGGCCAAGGAAGCCGGCACGCTGGTGTCTTTTGATTCCAATCTGCGGCTCAAACTCTGGCCGCTGGAACGGGCACTCGCCTGTACCCGCCACGCCGTTTCGATGTGCGACATATTCCTGCCCAGCCTGGAAGACATCACCGCCCTCAACGGCATGACCGATCCTGATGAAGTGGTGGACTGGGGCCATGCCCTCGGCGCCAAAACCGTGGTGCTCAAGCTGGGCGGCGACGGTGCGCTGGTCAGTGACGGCGTGCGTCGCGAACGTGTACCGGTGCATCGCGTGAAGCTGGTGGATGCCACCGGCGCGGGCGACTGCTTCTGCGGCAACCTGCTGGCGCGCATCGCCAAGGGCGACACGGTGTTCGACGCCACGCGTTATGCCAACGCGGCGGCAGCCCTCACGGTGCAGGGCTACGGTGCTGTGGCGCCGCTGCCGCGGCCCGAACAGGTCAGGGCCTTGCTGTGAACCGGCTGCTCGCGGTCGACTGGGGCAGTTCGTCGCTGCGCGGCGCGCTGCTCGATGTGGACGGCGCAGCGATGGAAGAACGTGCCTTCCCGCGCGGCATCCTGACGGTGGAAGCCGGCGGCTTTCCCGATGTTTTTCAAAGCTGCTTCGGCGACTGGATGACCCCCGGCACGCTGTGCCTGATCTCCGGCATGGTCGGCAGCAAACAAGGCTGGCGCGAAGCACCCTACTGCGCCTGCCCTGCAGGTTTTGGCGCGATTGCCGCCGCGCTGGAATGGGTCGAGCCGGGCCGCATTGCCATCGTTCCCGGCCTCAGCATCGACAAGAACGGCGTGCCCGATGTCATGCGCGGTGAGGAAACGCAGATTTTTGGCGCGCTGCAATTATTGGGCCTTACCAACACCCGGCTTGTGCTGCCCGGCACCCACAGCAAGTGGGTCACCGTTGAAAACCGGCAAGTCACTGATTTTTCAACCTGGATGACGGGCGAGCTGTACGCCTTGCTGCGCCGGCAGTCCATCCTGGCACGCATGCTGCCGGACGATGAACCATCGCTGGAAGCTGCCGCCTTTGAGCAAGGTGTGGCGCATGCGCTGGCCGGCCCCGGCCTGCTGAATACGGCCTTCAGCACGCGCACCCTTTCGCTGTTCCAGCGGATGGCTACCGACGCACTGCCCAGCTACCTTTCAGGCGTCGTCATCGGAGAAGAACTCAAATCCCAGCCACTCGCGCGCGGCGAGCGGGTGGTGGTGATGGGTGCCGAGGCGCTCACAGCGCGTTATGAACAGGCGCTGGGCCAGCTCGGTGTCACAGTCCAGCGCGTGGGCGCCGGCGCCACCTGGTGCGGCCTGCGCGCCATCGCTGATACCCTGCCCTGACCGAACTGCCCGGCAACGGCGAACCATTCATATTCCATCATGAACGCACACCAGAAATTTTCCCAGGCCCTCAGTACCCTTCCCCTCGTGGCCATCCTGCGCGGGCTGTCACCACCCGAGGCATTGCCCGTGGGCCAGGCGCTTGTGGCCACCGGATGGACCCTGATCGAGATTCCCCTCAATTCACCCCAGCCGCTGGACAGCATTGCCGCCATGGCCGGCGCCTTCCCCCAGGCCCTGGTCGGCGCTGGCACGGTGCTGACGCCTGAAGCAGTGCGCGATGTCAACGCTGCCGGTGGCCAGCTGATCGTTTCGCCCAATTTCAACCCTGCGGTGGTACGTGAAGCAGTTCGCCTCGGCATGGTATGCCTGCCGGGCATCATGACTGCGAGCGAGGCATTCGCCGCGCTCGACGCCGGCGCGACCGGGCTGAAGATTTTTCCTGCCGAGATGATCACCCCAGCGGTCGTGAAAGCCCTTCGTGCGGTGTTGCCCGCCCAAGCCGCCGTGCTGCCGGTCGGTGGCATCACGCCCGGTAATATGGCGCCCTACCTGGCTGCAGGTGCCAACGGTTTCGGCATCGGATCTGCACTCTACAAGCCGGGAGCATCTGCTGCCCAGGTTTCCGAATCTGCTATGGAATTTATAGCTGCTTGCGCTGGTAGCATAAGGGTATGAGCATGATTTCATCCACAGAACCTGCCCCGGTGTCGTTTGGGCTGGCGGGCCGTGTCTGCATTGTCACCGGCGGTGCCCAAGGCATCGGGGAGGCTTGCGCACGGCGTTTTTCGCGCGAGAAAGCCCCGGTCGTTATCGCCGACATCGACGACACCCGCGGCGCTGCACTCGCCGCGGAACTCGGCGGCCTTTACGTTCATTGCGATGTGGGCGACAAAGCCCAGGTCGACGCGCTCGTGGCACAAACCCTGGCCGCCCACGGCCGCATCGACGTGCTGGTCAACAACGCCGGCATCTTCAAGGCCGCCGAATTCCTCGACGTGACTGAAGCCGACTTCGACGCCGTGCTGCGCATCAACCTCAAAGGTTCCTTTCTGGTGGGCCAGGCCGTGGCACGCGTCATGGCGGCCGCCGGCAAGGGCAGCATCGTCAACATGAGTTCGGTCAACGGTGTACTCGCGATTCCCACCATCGCCAGCTACAACGTCAGCAAGGGCGGCATCAACCAGCTCACGCGCGTGATGGCACTGTCGCTGGCCGGCCAGGGCGTACGCGTCAATGCCGTCGCGCCAGGCACCATCGCCACCGAGCTGGCAGCGAAAGCCGTGCTCACCAGTGACGAGGCCAAGGCAAAAATCATGAGCCGCACGCCAATGAAACGCCTGGGCGAGCCCTCCGAGATTGCCGACACCGTGGCCTACCTGGCCAGCGACGCAGCCAGCTACATCACGGGTGAGATCGTGGTGGTGGATGGCGGGCGGATGACACTCAATTACACAGTCCCCGTCTAATCAGGCTGACTTTGGCCGCTTCAGCTGCTAGCCTGTAGCGGCAAGGCGCTGCTCCGGCGCCAGCCAGACTGGAGGCGACATGGCGACGATCTACAAGGAATTCACCGTCGACGCGGGCATAGATCGCGTCTGGGATGCACTGCGCGACTTCAACGCGGTACACCAACGCCTGGCGCCCGGCTTTGTGGTGGACTGCAAGCCGAGCGAAGGCAACCGCACCGTGACCTTTGCCAACGGCGCGGTAGCGCAGGAATTGCTGGTGGGCATCCACGAAGGAGTGCACCGGCTCAGCTACACCATCGCCGGCGGCAAGGCCAGCCACCATATGGCCTCGGCGCAGCTGTTTGCCGAAGGCGACAAGCGCACACGTTTTGTCTGGATCACCGATGTGCTCCCCGATTCGCTGGGGGACTACATCGACGCGATGATGAGCCAGGGTGCGGCGGTCATGCAGCGCACGCTCAGCGCCGCCTGACGCCGCCCGAAGTCGCGAAAATTCAGGCAGGACGCCTGGCCAGCAAGGCCCAGACGCCAGCCAGCGACAGCAGCGAACCACCCGCAAGATTGAAGCGCCGCTGCGCGCGCGGCGAGGCGAGCAGCGTACGGGCCGAGGCGGCAAACACCGCATACAGCGTGGCGTTGAGGCTGGCCATCCCCACGAAGGTCACGGCCAGTACCCAAAGCTGGCGCGTCACGTCGGCGCCGGGGTTAATGAACTGCGGCAGGAAGGCCACGAAGAACACAATGCCCTTGGGGTTGAGCGCGGTGACCAGGTAGGTGTTGCCAAACAGCTTCCACAACGAGCCCGGTGCCTCGGGCGCCGCGGCCTGCACAGGCGAAATCCCGGCTCGCAGGAGCTTGATGCCAAGGTAGAGCAGGTACAGGCCACCGGCCCACTTGACCACCGTGAACCAGAAAGCGGACGCCGCCATCAGCGCGCCCAGGCCGAACAGGGACACGACCAGCGCCGTCGAATCGCCCAGCGCCACGGCGGCGACCAGCGGAATGTTGGCCCGCCTGCCATGCGCCATCGAATAGCTGATGACGGTAAGGATGGTGGGGCCGGGAATGATGAGCAGGACGGCGGTTGCGGCGACAAAAGCCAGCCAGAGCTGGAGGGACATGGTGCGTGTTCCGAAAGTTGCGGGACTGCGAGGGATATCTGGTTTCATGATACCGGCCATCTGCATCTGCCTTAAAGCATCTGCCTAAAATCGTGCATGCCCTCCGCCACCCCTCCCATGACCCCCACAGCAGCCGCATCACCCGCCGCCGGCCTTTTTGCCGACGACAGCCGCACCATGCGTTGCGCCTGGTGCCAAGCGACACCGCTTTACCGCAACTACCACGACAGCGAATGGGGCTTCCCGGTGGACGACGAACGCCGGTTGTTCGAAAAGATCTGCCTCGAAGGCTTCCAGGCTGGTCTGAGCTGGCTCACGATCTTGAACAAGCGCGAATCCTTTCGCAGCGCCTTCGCCAACTTCGATGCTGAGCAGGTGGCTCGCTTCGATGCGCGCGACATCAAGCGCCTGGTCAACGACGCCAGCATCGTGCGCCACGCGGGCAAGATTGCCTCGACCATCAACAACGCACAGCGTGTGATCGAGCTGCGTAAAGAGTTCGGCTCGCTGGGCGCCTTTGTCTGGCGGCTGGAGCCGGAGACCAAACACCGGCCCGCGCGCATCACGCACGAGGCCGTCAAGGCCATGCCGACCTCGCCCGCCTCGACCACGCTGTCCAAGGATTTGAAAAAACGCGGCTGGACTTTTGTGGGGCCGACGACGATGTACGCCTTCATGCAGGCCATGGGCCTGGTCAACGACCACCTCGAAGGCTGCGAGAGCCGCAAGGCCGCGCTGGCTGCGCGCAAGGCTTTCACCCCGCCGCGCGTACCTTGACTAAGAACCTGTTCACGGTCTAAAGCCACTTGGCGCGTCTGAATCGCCAGTAGAGAAGCGAACACGCCACCACGATCATGCTGAGAGCCATGAGATAACCGTAGCGCCACTTGAGTTCGGGCATGGCTTCGAAGTTCATGCCCCATATGCCGGCAAACGCCGTGCAGACCGCAAAGATACTGGCCCAGGCTGCGAGTTTCTTGGTCACCTCGCTTTCCTCGATGGTGACCATCGCAAGGTTCACCTGGATGGCGGTGCCAATGGTGTCGCGCATGTTCTCGATCAGCGCGTTGATGCGCGACAAATGGTCAACAACGTCCCGGAAATAGTCCTGCACGCCGGCACAGATCTGCGGCACCCGGCCGCCGTACAGTTTGCTGGCGCCTTCGAGCAGCGGCGCGACCGCATGCTTGAGCACCATCACGCTGCCTTTGAGTTCATAGAGCCGCTCAATATTTTTGCGCGCTGCCCCGGGCGTAAAAATTTCTTTCTCGATCAACTCCAGCTCGGTTTCGAGTTCATCAAGAACCGGAAAATAGCGATCAACGACAGCGTCCATCAGGGCGTACAGCACGAAGCCCGAGCCGTGGCGGAGCAACTCGGGCTCACGCTCGCAGCGTTCGCGCACCCCGAGGAAACCTTTGTTGCTGCGGTTGCGCACCGAGAGCACGTAGTTCTTGCCGGTGAACACGTCGACCTCGCCTACATGAAGCTGGCCCGGTGTGTCGGTGGATGGCTCGATCAGGTGCAACACCGAAAAAAGGGAGGCCCCGTACTCTTCGACCTTGGGGCGCTGGTGGCCGTGCCGTGCATCCTCGACCGCCAGCTCATGCAGGCCGAACTCATGCTGCATCTCTTCAAGCTCTTCCGGGGTGGCATCCTGCAGCGCAACCCAGACAAAGGCGTCCGGACGGCAGATGTAATCGCTGATCTCGCTGACAGGTATATCGGCGAGTTTGGTGCCATTTTGGTAAACCACGCAATTGATGAGCATCTGATGTTCCCGCTAGTTGGCTGCCTGCGTGGATTCTGGCACAGCGTCAACGTGCCGTCATGCAGGGCTCAAGCGGGCCTGCGCGGCACCACCAGCTTGTAGACCGAATGCTGCAGCACATCGCCGTGCTGGTCGCGTGTTTCACTGCGCACGGTCACCATGCCGCGGTCGGGCCGCGACCGTGAAGGCGTCACGCTGACCACTTCCGTCTCGACATGCAGCACGTCATCCGGCCGTGTCGGTTTGGGCCAGCTGATTTCGCCGCCCGCACCGATGATGCCGCCCGCCAGCGGCAAACCGCCACCGACCAGCAAGCGCATGGTGATGGCTGCCGTGTGCCAGCCGCTCGCGGCCAGACCACCAAACAGCGTAGCTTGGGCCGCTTCATCGTCCAGGTGAAAAGGCTGCGGATCAAACTGCTTGGCAAACGAGGTGATTTGAGCTTCGTCAAGGGCGTGCTCACCACTGACGAACCGGTCACCAGCCTTCAGGTCGTCGAGATAAAGGGGTTGCGGAACGTCAGTTTCAGGAATATTACCCACGCATGTCTCACATTAAAAGGGACCACTCAGGCCGCGGCCCTCGCTGCCACCTGCCGCGGCAGCAGCGCCTCGCGTATCGGCAGATTTACCAGGGCGGCACCGACGGCCAGAACAATGTCGATGTACCAGACCCAGTCATAGCTACCAGTGGCCTGGAATATATAGCCGCCCAGAAAGGCGCCGAGGAAACCGCCCACCTGGTGAGACAACATGACCACACCGAACAGCATGGCCATGTTGGCCGTGCCGAACATCTTGGCGACCAGGCCCACCGTGGGTGGAACGGTCGACAGGAAGGTCACGCCCATGACGGCGGCAAAGATCAGCATCACGGCCGGCGTCTTGGGTGCAAGTAGAAAGAGCAGCACAGCCAGGCCGCGCGTTGCGTACAGCAGCGCCAGCAAGGACTTCATGCGCCAGCGGCCCACAGCCCACCCCATCGCCAGACTGCCGACGATGTTGAAGAGGCCAATCATCGCGAGCGACCAACCGCCAATTTCGGGTGGTAAACCGCAGGCCGCTATCACGCCAGGGAGGTGAGTAGCCAGGAACGCCACGTGAAAGCCGCACACGAGGAAACCTGCGGCCAGGTAACGGTAGCTGGGTGTCGCCATCGCCTGGCTGATGGCCTGGCGTGCGCTGAGCGCTTTCGTGCCCGAAGCTGCTGCGGCCTGCGCCGCCATCGCCTTTGAATTGCCCTTGAGCACCAGTACCGCCGGCACGGCCAGCAGCACCAGCACGCCCAGCCATTGCATCGCGCTGGCCCAGCCGACAGCGGCGGTGAGGCCAATGGCAATAGGTGCCATGGCGAATTGGCCGAAGGAGCCGCCCGCATTGACGATGCCTGTGGCCAGGCCGCGCTTTTCAGGCGGCACCAGGCGTGTGCTGGCGGCCATCAGCACAGAAGGCCCGGCCATCCCGGCACCGCCCGCCGCAAGCACGCCGATGGCAAAGATCAGGCCGACTGTGCTGGTCATCAGCGGCGTGATGATGGTGCCAATCGCCACCAACACCACACCCAGGAAGATCACACGGCCAGTACCGATGCGGTCGGCCACAGCGCCCGCAAAGGGCTGTGTGAGCCCCCACCAGAGCTGACCGAAAGCGAAGGCCAGGCTGATACTGCCTATGCCCAGTGCGGTGGAGGTATTCAGCGCCGAGAGGAAGAGGCCCATGGTCTGGCGCACACCCATGGTGAGGGCAAAAGTGCCACCGGCGGCCAGCAGCACCAGCCACATGGCGATGCGACGCGCTGGCAGGGCAGTGGAAAAAGCGGAAGGCGCGGCGCTGGAAGGGAAAGGGGAAGGCTCGGGGTTACTCATCATCAGCTCCAGATTCGATGGGGGACAAAAGCTCTAAAGATTCGTTGATCAGGTTATGTAGGGCCAGCACACGCCCGGTTCCCAGCAGCGCGTTGAGCTGCTCCTGCGCCGCCCTCCACCGCGATCGGGCCTCCTCGCGTTTGGCGCGACCCGCATCAGTCAGCACCACGGTACGGCTGCGCGCATCGGTGCCCGCGGCAAGCTCTATCCACCCGGCGTCGATCAGAGGCTTGAGGTTGCGCGTGAGGGTGGAGGCACTCATCTTCATGCCGCGCGCCAGCTCGCCCGGTCGCATGGGGCCGAGCTTCAATACGTAGGTCAGCAAGGAGTACTGCGTGGTCTTCAGTCCGGCCTTGGTCATTTCCAGGTCGTAGTGGTGCGCAACGCGGCGCATCAGCTGGCGCAGCTTGAGGTTGGTGCAACCCTGCACTTTGAGTTCGGCCTGGGTTGACAGGCGGGTTTTCTCGTTCATAATTTGATTGTACCTACAACTGTTGTATATGCAATATTTATGAATGCCATGACCCCGCAAGACACATTGACTCAGTGGATGGAGCAAAGCGCCGCGGTGCGCGCCCGCATGGTGGACGGTGGCGGAAAACCCGGCCTGGCACGGCCGCAAGACGTGGAGGGAAAGACCGGCATGGAAGTCATGCAGGCCATGCTGGCCGGCGAGCTGCCTTACCCCCACATCGCCGAAACGCTGGACTTCGCGCTGATTGAAATCGAGCCCGGTAAAGCCACCTTCCAGGGAACGCCGCAACTCAAGCACTACAACCCGCTGGGCACGGTGCACGGTGGCTGGTACGCCACGCTGCTCGACTCCGCCGTGGGCTGTGCCGTGCACACCATGATGCCCGTGGGTCGGGCCTACACCACGGCCGAGCTCAGCATCAACATCGTGCGCGCCGCCTCACACAAGACCGGGCCGCTGCGCGCCATCGGCACCGTGATCCACTGCGGCCGCCAGTTGGCCACCGCGGAAGGCCGCATAGTTGGGCCGGACGGCAAGCTGTATGCGCATGCGACCACCACCTGCCTGGTATTCGAGGTGCCGGCGCGATCCGCGCAGTAGCGGACTTTCGCGAAGGTTTCAGCACGTATGGCACGGATTGGTGACAATGGGACACCCCATGACTTCACGGTGAAACTCCATGCGACTCCTACACACCATGCTGCGCGTTGGCAATCTCCAGCGCTCCATCGACT
>NZ_JBFUBD010000033.1:0-23767 GCF_056405935.1 Polaromonas sp. P1_E3 | reverse complement strand
TTTTCCTAAACAAAGTGGAGAAGGGGAGGATGTATTGATGAAATACCGTTGAGCAGTTCTCCAAAGGGTTGGAGGAGGGGGGGCAGGGGCCTGTGCCGGCGGTTCACCATTAGGTAGATCACATGGTTGCGATCGTCAGCGGAAATAGCCTGGGCTTGGGTTCAACGTCATTGGCCACGCTGGGGCGAGGCGGGTTGCTGGGGGCGGCCGGGCAGGGGCGAAGCGGCGAGCAGGCGTTTGTCAACGTGGCCAATGGTAATTTGGTGCTGCAGGACCGGGACGACTACCTGGTTGCGCACGGTGTGAACCTCACGGCGCTGCGCACCTACAACAGCCAGGGCAAGCTCAACGACGACAATGCCGACAACTGGTCCATGGGCGCCTATGCCCAGCAGGTCAAGCTGACGGGAACGCTGGGCGCTGCCGGCAGCAGCCTCACCCGCACCGCCCGGGACGGCAGCGAGTCGGTCTACAGCTGGGACGCTGGCAGGCTCGCCTATGTGAGCACCGACGGCGCCGGCGCCTACGACACCCTCAAGGCGGTCGGCAGCGACTACGTCTGGACCGACGGCGACACGGGTTTGACCGAAACATATGAGGCCGCCACCGGACGGCTGGCCAGCACTGCTGACGCCGGCGGCACGAGCGCCAGCTACGCCTACAACGCCTCGGGCCTGCTCTCCAGCATGACCAGCGCCAGCGGCGACGTCACCTACCTCGACTACGTGGGCAGCAACGTTTCCAAAGTGCGCACCGTCAGGGCCGACGGCACGACCCTCACCCGCGTGGCCTATGCCTACGACACGAGCAACCGCCTGTCTTCGGTGAGAGTGGACCTCAGTCCGGAAGACGCCAGCACGGCAGATAACTATTACTACCAGACGGCCTACACCTACGACGGCGCCAGCACCCGCGTGGCAAGCGTCACCCAGAGCGACGGCACCAGCCTGACGTTCACCTACGTGCAAGTGGGCGCCGACTACCGGGTCGCTACTGTCAAGGACGGGCTCAACCACACCACGAGCTACAGCTACGACACCGCCAACAAGCGCACCACGGTGACCGACCCGCTCGGTCTCGTCACCCGCTACGAGTACGACGGCGCAGGCCAGCTCACCCAGATCACGGCGCCCACGGTTGGCGGCGTGTCACAGGTCAGCAGCTTTGCCTACAACGCCGCCGGCGACCTGGTCCAGGTCACCGACGCGCTGGGCCAGGCGACGGCGATGCAATACGACGCCAACGGCAATCAAGTGCTGCAGCGCGACGCGGCCGGCAACACCATCACGCGCACCTACGATGCCCGCAACCAGCTGCTGACTGAGTCCACCTATACCGTGGCCGACCCGGACGGCGCCGGTGCCGGCCAGCCCGCCTTGCCGCTCACGACGCGCTACATCTACGACGCCGCCAACCAAAACCTCCTGAGGTTTGTGCTCAGCCCGACAGGGCGCGTGACGGAGTTCCGCTACAACGCCTGGGGCGAGCAGGTTGCCAGCATCCAGTACAGCGCGGCAGCCTACAACGTGGCCGCCCTGGGCGCCACGGCCGTGCCCACAGAAGCGGCCATGGTCACCTGGGCCGGCGCGCAAAACCTTCTCCTGAGCACGCGCTCCGACCGGATGCTGGACGCACGCGGGCAACTGCAGTCGGTCACGGTGTACGCCAGGGTCGACGCCGCGGGCAACGGCGTCGCCGACGGCAGCCAGTCGACCACCCAGTACATCTACGACCAGGCCGGCCTGCTCCTGAAGACCATCTCGGGGACGGCGGGCGTCAGCCTGTACACCTACGACGGCCTGGGCCGCGTGCTGTCGGCGCAGAACGCGCTGGGGCAGACCACGCTGACCAGCTACGACGACGCCGGCCGCAAAACCACCGTCAGCTTCGCCAACGGCCTGTCGACCAGCAGCACCTATGACGCCGCGGGCCGCCTCATCAGCGTCACGCAAAGCAGCGCACAGACCGCCAACCTGGGCACCACGCTTTACGTCTACGACGCCGACAACCGTCTCACGATGACGCAGGACCCGAGCGGCGTGCGGGCCTGGATGCTCTACGACGAAGCCGGCCGCAAGACCGCCGACATCGACGGCAACGGCAGCCTGACCGAATACGTCTACAACAAGAACAACCAGGTCACGCAGACCCTTGCCTACGCGAGTGCGGTGAATGTGGCCAGCCTCGTCAACGGGTCCGGCCAGCCGCTGAACCCGTTGCTGGCGGCCGTGCGGCCGGCCGGTGTTGCTGGCGACCTCAAGTCCTGGCGCGTCTACGACGGCGCTGGCCGCCTGCTCAAGACGGTGGACGGCCAGGGCGCCGTCACCGAGATGCAGTACGACGGCGCCAGCCGCCTGGTAGCCGTCACGCATTACGCCAACCTCATCTCAACCGCGGCGCTGGGTGCGGCACCGGCCGCCGGCAGTGTGGCGCCTACGGCCAACGCCGCCGCCGACCGCACCGAGAGAAACTTCTACGACGACGACGGCCTGCTGCGCGCCAGCCTCGATGCCGAAGGCTACCTCACGGAATTGAGGTATGACAGCGCCGGGCGCCTGGCCAGCCGCACCGCCTATGCCACGGTGACCGCCCAGGCCCTGCGCGCCAGCGGAACGCTGGCCCAGCTTCTGCCGGCCACGAATGCCGGGGACATCACCACACGCCTGGTGCTCAACGCCAAGGGCCAGGTGGCCGGCGAAATCGACGCCGAGGGTTACCTGACCGAGAAGGTCTACGACGCCAACGGCAACCTCACGCAGAGCATCCGTTACGCCACGGCTGTCAGCGCCGGCGCGCTGGCCGCCTTCAACGCCGGCACGACGGTTGCCGATCTTCGCCCGGTTGCCAGCGCGCAGGACCGCAGCAGCAGCGCCACTTACGACCTCCTGAACCGTGTCGCCACGTCCACCGACGCCGCCGGCACCGTCACGCTGTTCACGTATGACAGCGCAGGCAACCTGACACAAAAGGTGTCCGCCGCCGGCACCTCCGAGGCCCGCACGCTGACAGCGAAGTACGACCTGCAGGGCCGCCTGGTCGGCGAGCTCACCGGTGTCGGCAGCGCGCTGCTCACGGGCAGCCTGACGCAGGCGCAGATCGACGCCGTCTGGAGCCAGTACGGTTTGACGCACGCCTACGACGCCGCAGGCCGTCGCACCAGCACGACCGACGGCTACGGCAACAAGACGCTCTTCTTCTACGACGTCGACGGGCATCTGACGCACACGGTCAACGCGCTCGGCGAGGTGCGCGAGAGCCAGTACAACGCCCTGGGGCAGCTGACGTCCACGGTGAGCTACGGCACGCGCATCAACCTGGCCGGGCTGACAGGGGCCAATGCCGGCGGGCTGGTCAATGCCGCGCTCACCGCCGCCATCGTGGTCAATGCCGCGCTCGACAGCAAGGCCACCTATGCCTACAACAGCTTCGGCGGCCTGGCCAGCAGCACCGACGCGCTGGGCAATGTCACTGCCCTGGGCTACAACGCCTTCGGCAATGAAGTCAGCCGCGTGCAGGACCTGGGCGCATCGCAAACCCTGACGCGGACCACCACGGTAGACCGGCGCGGCCTGGCGACCGGGGCCGTGCTGGATGCCAGCGGCATCAACGCCATCACGTCCGCCGTGTACGACGCCTTCGGCCGGCTGACCAGCAGCACCGATGCCAACGGCCACACCAGCACCCGGACCTTCGACAGGCTGGGCCGCGCCGTCACCAGCGTGGATCCGCTCAATGTCACGCGCAGCAGCAGCTACGACGCCTTCGACAGGGTGCTTACGCAGACCGACGGCCTGGGCCAGGTGACCAGTTACAGCTATGACAAGGCGGCGCGCTCCGTCACCGTCACCACGCCTGAAGGCGTGCAGGTCACGACCGCGCAGACCCGCCTGGGCCAGACCCAAAGCGTCACCGACGGCCTGGGCAACACCACCAGCTTTGCCTACGACCTCAACGGCAACCTGCTCACCACGACAACAGCGCTGACCACCACCAGTCAGAGCTACGACCGCAGCAACCGGCTGGCCAGTACGACGGATGCCAACGGCAACCTGGTGGTGCTCGGCTATGACGCCGCCAACCGGGTCCTGGCGCGCACCCTCGATCCGGCGGGCCTGAACCTCACCACCACCTATGGTTACGATGCCAAAGGCCAGCAAGTCACCGTGACCGACCCGCTGGGCAACGTCACCCAGTTCAGCTACGACCTCAAGGGTCAGCTGACCCAGCAGGCGGTCGACCCCTTGGGCCTGAACCTCGTAACGGCCTACAGCTACGATGGGCGAGGCAAGACGCTGACGGTGACGGATCCCCGCGGCACGGTCACCCGTTACACCTACGACAAGCTCGGGCGCCGCACCCTGGAGCAGATCGACCCGACGGGCCTGAACCTCACGCGCAGCTATGCCTACGACAAGGCCGGCAATGTCAGCAGTTCCACCGATGCGAACGGCAACCTCACGCGTTACGCCTACGACGCGGGAGACCGGCTGGTGTTCACCGTCGATGCGGCGGGCAACGTCAGGCAGAGCGGCTTTGACGCGGAAGGCCGCGTCGTCAAGAGCACGGTGTATGCCGCGGCCCTCGCACCGGCGGACCTGGCCGGCTTGCCGGCGGCTGCCACCGTGGCGCAAATCCAGGCCAAGGTGCTTGCCACCGCGAGCTCGGACCTGGTGGAGAACCGCGTCTATGACAAGGACGGCCGGCTCACGGCCACTGTCAATGCACTGGGTGAGGTGATCAAGTATGTTTATGATGCGGCCGGCAACGTCATTGAGCGCGTGGCCTATGCCAACCGCGTGGCGATGTCGGGCGGCGGCGCCTGGGTGGCGGGAACCCTGCCCGCGCCCTTGGCCGATGCCGCCCATGACCAGCGCCTGCGCACTGTGTACGACCCGCTCGGCCGCGCTGTGCTGTCCGTCGACGGCACGGGCGCTGTCGTCAGGCAGGTCTACGACTCCAACGGCAACACCGTCAAGACCATCCAGTACGCCACGGCCATCGCCGGCTCGGCCGCGCCGGCGAGCGTCAGCGCCTCTGCCGCCGACCGCATCACCGTGTTCGCCTACGACAAGGCCAACCGCCAGACCTTCAGCGTCGACGCGCTGGGCGGCGTGACGAAATTCATTTACGACGCCAACGGTAATGTGGCGCAAAGGCTGGCCTATGCAACAGCCGTCACGCCGCCCGTGGCCGCCACCACGCCGGATGCCGACACGATTCAGGCCGCCGTGGTTGCCAGTGCCGCCAACGACCGCATCGAGCGCTTTGCCTATGACCGGGCGAATCGCCAGGTTTTCCGCATAGACGCCGGTGGAGCCGCGACCGAAACCACGTTTGACGCCGCCGGCAATGCCGTGCAGACCCGGCGCTATGCCGCGCTGGTCGACGTGTCGACCCTGCCGGCCGTGGCCTCGGCCTCCGCTGTCGCGCTGCTGGTGGTGGCCAACGCGGCGAACGACCGCGTGGAGAAACGCGCTTTCGACGCCAGAAATCGCCAGGTCTACGGCGTTGACGCCCTGGGCTATGTCCGCAAGACCGTTTACGACGGCAACGGCGCCATCAAGGGCGTGACCGAATACGCCCTGGCCATACCGGCAGCAACGGCCGGCACGGCCACCGCGATCGCAGGGGCCATCGTTGCTTCGTCCGCGAATGACCGCAGCAGCAGCTTTGTCTATGACGCCGCGGGCCGCCTGACCAGCAGCACGGATGCCCTCGGCTTCACCGAATCCAATACCTACAACGCCATCGGTGAAAAGCTCACGTTCACCAACAAGAACGGCGCCACCTGGAACTACGGCTACGACGCTGCCGGCCGTCTCGTCACCGAGACCTCCCCCCAGGTTGCGGTGACCGGCCTGCAGGTCAATGCCACGACCGGCCAGCTGGAAGTCAACCCCGCGCTCAGCGGCAACGCCAGCATCGTGACCCGCATGACGTACGACGCGCTGGGCAACCTGCTGTCGCGTACCGAAGCCTTGGGTCGCGCCGAAGAGCGCACCACCAGCTATGAATACGACGCTGTCGGCCGCCAGGTCAAGACGATCTTTCCGCCGGTTTCGGTCTACAACGCTGCTGGCGACAACGTCACCGTCAACGGCGCCACCGGGCTTGCCACCCGCACTGAAACCCTGCAGACGCTGAGCAGCCAGACCACTTACGACGTGTTCGGCAATGCCGTCGCCAACCGCGACGTTGCCGGCGCCATGAGCTACAAGGCCTACGACAGGCTCGGCCGTCTCAGCTATGACGTCGATGCCCTCGGCTTTGTGACGGGCTATGCGCGCGACACCTGGGGCGAAGTCACCACGCTGACGCGTTACGGTTCGGCCACCACGCTGCTCACCGGCAACCCCGCGCGGCTCAGCAGCACGCAGATCGGCACCGCCTTGGCCGCGGTCGGCTTCAACCACAGCACGGACCGCATCCTGCTGACCGAGTACGACCGCCTGGGCCGCGTCACCAAGGTGATTGAGCCACAGGGCTACGCCTACGATTCAACAGCCACCGCGGGCGCGCAGTATTTCACCGCTGGCAAGACCACGCGCAACAGCTACAACGCCTTCGGCGACCTCAGCCGTGTCGCCTTGCTCAAGAATGCCGTCACCGACACGTGGACCGCGACGGAATACTTCTACGATGCCCGCGGGGGGCAGACGGCCATCGTCGACGCCCTGGGTTACCTGACGACCCAGGCTTTTGATGCAGCCGGCAATGTCGTGGACCGTACCGAGTACGCCAGTGCCATCGTGGGCTGGAACAGTTCCGTCGCGCACAGCTCGGCGCCGGCTCCTGTTGTTTCCGCCAACGACGACCGCAAGACGACCTCGATTTTTGACCGCGGCAACCGCAAGCTTTCGGACACCCGCGTCAACGTGCTGTACAGCGTCTCCACCGCCAGCACCACCGGTGTGCGCGGGAATGCGGTCACCAGCTACCTTTATGACGCCGTCGGCAACAAGACGGCCACCACTGACGCCACCGGCGCCACCACTTACAGTTACTACGACGCGATGGGTCGCGTGACAGCGGTGGCCGAGCCCGCGCGCATCGACGTGGTCACGCCGGGCACTAACGTGGTCCTCACGCCGCTCACGCTTTTCCGCCGCGATGCCTATGGCAACGTGGTCAGCAAGGTGGAACTCGCCAACGGCGCGGCAGCGGCGACCGCCACCGCGTTCACGCAGGGCGCGGCATCCGGTGCTGACCGTACGACGCTGGCCGCGTACGACCGTTCGGGTCATGCCACCCAGGTGACGGACGCACTGGGCTACAACCACTACAGCTCCTACGACGCGCACGGCAACATCGCCAAGGAATGGCAAGCCGTCACGGGCAATGATGGCGTCGCCAGGACCAAATTCCGCGTCTACCAATATGACAAGCTGGGCCGCCAGACCCACGTCATTGACCCGGCTTCCACCACGGTGCTGCAGAGCGGCCTGACAACAGGGTTTTCCTCGGATACCTACACCTACGTTACCTATGACGAAAGCGGCGCCTATGCACTGACGGGCGCCGGCAACAGTGCAACGCTAGGCTGGTCGTCGCTGATTGACGCCGGCGGCGGCCTTGTGCGGGTCCAGCTGGATTACCAGACCGTAGCCGTACCGCAGTACATCGGCCGCGATGAAAACGGCGTTCTTCTTTTCGACGGCGGCTATTCCCACGCGGCCAGCGTGACGCGCGACTTCGCCGCGGCCAATGCGGCTGGCGGTGTAACGCTGGGCTGGGGAAATGCCAGCTCCGTCGACGGCGGTATCTCGCAGCTGTTCACCATACGCGTGTGGCAGCAGGATGCGGTCGGCAATTGGGCCATGAAGTGGCAAGGCAGCCCGGCGCAGGCAAACGGCTCCGGCATCACCACCGTGAGCCAGGCGCAGGCCGGCGTGGTGGACACCGCCGTCGAGTACAACGCTTTCGGCGAGATGACGCGCAAGGGCATCAATGGCGGACGCGAAGAGTACTTCGACTACGACAGCGCCGGCCGTCTCTGGCGGACCAACAGCGGTGACGGTATCGCCAAGGTTTCTCTGTACGATTTGCAGGGTAACCAGACGGCCGATATCCGCAGCGCGGGCTCCGGCCGCGGCAACCTGAATCTGCTGGCGTATACGAGCGCTGACCAGGTAGCCGGCCTGGCCGATGTCCGGCGCACCGACGTGCAGTACGACGCGCTCGGCCACGTCACCCAGCAGCTTCAGGCCGAACGCCTGACAAGCCAGGGCGGTGTTGCTGTCCGTGCTAACCAGGCCAACGCGGGCATTGCCTCCGTTTCCTATCCCGCCTACGACTGGAACGGCAACAGCACCGGCTGGTACAGCAGCAACAACGTCTACCTGACCTGGTCGTCTCTGGCCAATCTCGGCGGTGGCGATATCCGGGTCACGATTGACTACGTGACCCAGCCCTACACCTACGTCTCGGGCCAGACCATGGTCTATGGTGAAGACGGCACGTATACCCCCGCCAAGGATGAATCCGGCAACGTCATTGGGACCAGCTCATATGTGGGCGCGGTCGCCTCCAGCATTACCCGCACATTGACCGGGGACCAGGCTCCCAGCGGCATGACCATGAGCTGGGTCGACTCCGGCGTGGTGGGCGGCCTTTCTGCCGTGACTCGCCTGCGCCTGTACAAAAAAGACTACCAGGGAAACTGGCAGCTCATCACCGACCGCAGCAGCTTCGGCACCAACGGTAGCAGCATTGAGCTGACGGCGCCAACAGATGCGTCGACCACGCTGCAGCTGCAGCTGCGCCCCGCCGGTGCCACCACACCGGTCGAGACTGTCAGCCTTGTGAACTTCGGCGACGCACTGCGTTATGACGCGGCAACGCGTAACCTCGCGGCCTATGAATACCAGGTGCTGACAACGGTTTCCGGCGGTGCCACAACCAGCTCGGGCTGGTTGCCGGTGCCGGTGTCCGCGGCAACAGCGGGCACCAGCCAGTGGAGCCGGCCGGTCGTCAACCAGAAGACCGACCGCTGGGGCAATGTGCTCGAGATCAACGACCCGCGAGCCCCGGCCTGGAAGACCACCTACAGCTACAACGCCAACAACCAGATCGTGCGCCAGAGCCAGGCCGATACCGACGGAAACCAGAGCGCGGCCAGCCCTGTCACCGCCATTTACTACGACCGCATGGGCCGGCAACTGGCCATGACAGACGCACGTGGCAACAGCAACCTGCAGGAGTTCGACGCCGCCGGTAACCTCGTCAAGGAAACCCATGCCGATGCCGGCGTGGTGAGTTACCGGTATGACGTTTTCGGCAACAAGGTGCAGGTCAGGGACGCGCGCGCGTTTGTGACCACCTTTAACTACGACAAACTCAACCGCCTGCTGAGCACCGTGCGGCCAACAGAGGCTGTGTACACCGTAGGCGCATCCAACTGGCTGGCGTATGTCAACACGCGCGCCATCACCGAGACCAGCACCTGGGACCAGGCGGGCCGAAAACTCACATCGACCAATGGCAACAACGAGACACTGAGCTACGCCTACGACATGCTCGACAACGTCGTAGCAACCCGCCAGCCCCTGGGCCAAACGGTCAAGGCCACCTTCGACCTGCGCGGCCGCAAGTCGGCCGAGGTTGACGCCAACACCAACAGCGCTACCTGGAACTACGACTACTTCGGCCGGCTTTACAGCCATACCGACCTGGGCGGCGCCAAATTCACCTACACCTACGACAATGCGCGCCAGCTGGTTTCACAGACCAGCACCCGCGGCCAGAACCTGCAATACACCTACGACGCTGCCGGCCAGCTGGTCCGTAACACGGACGTCGCAGTCGGCAAGGTCACCACCTATGCCTGGGACCTGGGTGGCCATTCGGTACGTGAAAAAGTGGTGCAGGGCGGGGTGACCTACCAGGACAACTCCATGGCCTACGACGCGCTGGGCCGCCTGCGCTGGGTGGGCGACACCCGCGCCTTCATCAATCTGGAATACGACAAGGTGGGCAACCGTACCCGTATCCAGACCCACGTCATCAACGGGGGCGGCGCGGTGGATGCAGACCGCTACTTCCAGTACGACGCCATGAACCGGCAGACCGTGGTCGATGCAGTAGATGCCGCCGGCAACCTGGGCACCACAGGCCACCGCATCACCTACGACGGCAGCGGAAACCGGATGAGCGACACCTACTATGGAAACCGTGTTACCTCTGGCCAGGTGGTTGACCATTACGACCCCATCTACGGCGGCATCCCCGTGCTGGATGAATCGGGAAATTACACCTACGACGAGTCGGGTAATCTGATCACGACCTGGGGCGTCGTCGGTTACACGCCGGTTTACCGGACCGACTTCTACGCCAACCAGGGCACCACGGTTGAGACGTACGGCTATGACGGCCTGAACCGCCTGATGGGCGTGGTGCGCGACGGTGTGCACCTGGACTACCGCTATTACGACGGAGCCGGCCGCGTTCTGCAGACCGGCCCCGCAGGCACCCTGGCGGTAGGCTATGTCAATGCTCTCACAGGCGGCGTATCAGGAGCCAGCGGAAGCGAAACCCGCATCAACCGCTTTGATGCCAACGGGCGCATGCTGTACCAGCGTGTGCTGCGCAGCGACAACGGCGCCAAATACGACATCAGCTACAACAGCTACGACGCCGCAGGCAACCTGCAAAGCTACGCGGTGCAGAACTACGAAGGCACGGCCTACACCAACTACTACAGCTACGCACAAAACCGCTTTGACGGCTACAAGGAAGCCAGTGTCTACGGCACCAGCACCTACTTCTCGGCCGGTACCACCAGCAGCTATTACGACGTCAACGGCAACCTGACGGCCATCATCGACAGCACCAACGGTGCTGCCAACCGCAGCTTCGTCAATGATGCGTCGGGCAAGGCCCTGTACACCAACCAGAACGGCCAGGTTCAGCGCCAGCTGATCGTCGCCGGCGAAGTGCTGGGCCGCTACGGCAATGCCTACAACGGCGCCAACGTGGTGGACTTCAACTTCGGCTACCAGCCCATCAACGGCAACTATCCCAAGTCCAGCCCGGGCACCTACATCGTGGCGCCAAACGACACCCTGCAAAGCATTGCCAGGGGCGCCTACGGCGACAGCTCGCTCTGGTACCGCATCGCTGAAGCCAATGGCCTGGCCAGCGACAGCGACCTGAGGATAGGCCAGACCCTGACCATCCCCAACCGGGTCGGGACCATCAACAACAACGCCAATACCTTCAAGCCCTACGACCCGAGCGCGATCGTGGGCGACACCACACCCAACCTGCCGACGCCTCCGCCGCCTGCACAGAGCGACGATGACGGCGGCTGCGGCTTCCTCGGCCAAGTGCTGGTGATCGCCATCTCGGTGGCCGTGTCTATCTATATGCCCGGCATAGGTGGCGCCATGCTGGGATCTTTCATGGGCCAGGTCGCCGGAAACGCTCTGGGCGTGCAGGACGGCATCAGCTGGGAGGCCGTTGCCCTGGCTGGGGTGAGCGCCGGCATTGCCCGAGGAGTGGAACAACTCATGCCAACACCGCTCGACGGGCTCGCCACCGATTTTGGGAACGTGGTCGTGAAAGCTGCAGTTACCAATGCCGTGACGCAGGGCATTGGCGTCCTTACCGGCCTGCAAGACCACTTTGACTGGCGCGGGGTGGCGGCCAGCGCGGTTGGCGCTGGTGTGGGTTGGGGTGTCAGTGAGGCGCTGGGTATTACCGCGAACGGCATACGCACACAGGAGTTCAAGAGTGCCGACTTTGGTGAACGCCTCTTCAAATCGGCTATCACTGGTTTGGCAGCTGGTACGGCCGCGGCAGTCGCACGCGGCGGCAGAGTCACCGTGCAGCAAATTGCGGGTGATGCGTTTGGCAATGCGTTGGGATCGTCGTTTGCGGACAGCCGCTATGGTGGAGCTAGCCAGCAAGAGGACGTGCTCGGCAGCTTCATTGAACAAAACCGGCCAACTTGGGAGCAGCGGCAGTACAACTTTGATCAGATCGTCGGGTCATTTGACCAGGGGTACGCTGTCGATCGTTCCCGAGATGTGCGGATGGCCGATGGCATGCGCACCATGGAGTTCAAGTACGGACGCGATAAAAACGTTGACGAGACCCTGGAACTCCACTACGGGCGAGATGAGGGGCAGATTCAGATGCTCAGCGCGGGGAGCAATTTGCCCTTGACGGTTGGCGCTGAGGGCGATGCTTTACGGTTGATGTATGACGAAACACACCCACCTTTAGATGAGCCGGTGCTAGTGGCCGACAACAGCAAGACTTCTATCTGGGAGATTCTTAAAGCCCGTGGCAGGGACAACCCAATGAGCGTGTTCAATAAAGATCCCTCCACGCCTGGTGGTTTTATAGGTTCTGTCTGGAGCGATTTGACGTCACCGATTGGAATCCTCGCGGACGCGAAGAATAAAAGCCTGGACGTGGTTGACCAACAAATGCAAGACATGCATGCGCTCGCAAAAAGCCCGGACGCATCATTCCTGGAACGGATTTGTGCCAACCTGACCCTGGGGCAAATGGTGCAGAACTACGCTTTGGTAGATGGTTTTGCACCCACCTCTCTGTTGGATGTAACGTTATCCGCCTTTGGTGCAAAACCATCGGTCACCGGACTCTACGGGGAGATGAAGCTTGGCATCCATGCTCTGGATGAACTCACCTTATTGGGGAAGAATACTCAAGCTACGATTAGTGCCTATCAACGTGTATATGACGAAGCGGCGGTAGAGTTCGGGRCAAGGTTGGACGCAAAAAGCATTGCTCCGCCAAATGGGTTGAATTTCAACACCTGGAAAGGAGGGGTAATTGATGCTGCGGCTCGTGCAGAAATGAATGCTTTCAAACAAGTTAGTGGCATGGATGATTTGATTGTTAACAAGAGGTTGTATACATCGGATGGCGTTAAAGACTTTCGTATTCCGGACTTGCTTGTATCTAGTGAGCGCACGGCGATTGACGGAACAATTGGCCTAAAAACGGTGAACACTCCACAGATTCGAGATCTCTTGAGCAGCGGTAAGGTTGATCGTGTAGTTCTGGTTTCACCCAATCAGAAACCTGTCATCATTACGGTGGAGCAATACAGAGCAACAAAGAAATGAGCGTGTGATGATCTACAAGGTTGAGGGTTATGCAGAAACCCGTGACGCACTTGTCTGGGTTATGTTGACTGCGCCGAACTTCAAGTTCGGCCTTACGCTTGACCAAGTCTTTGCCGGCTTGGAGCATGGTTATCAGTCAGTACGGTCCAAGTTGAAGGATGTTGAGCGTATCGAGCAATGGGAGGCGTCACGCGAAAGAATGCAGCAGGCCTATGCGTTGCTCAAGGATGGTGACTCTCATCAGGGCACAAAAACGTTGCAAGAGGCCCAAGAACTCTTTACGACTCTGCGTCGTATCAAGGGAAAGGCTGTATCGCGTCAGGAGCTCGGCGATACCGAGCACGGGGCCAACGAGATTGACGAGTAATTTGCGCGCCGCTTTTATTCCAAGCTGCTAGAAGTAATTCCCCTCTGCATCCCAACCCTCGTCAGAGGTTTGATAACAGTCTAGTCCAGCTTTTCAATCGCATACCCATCAAAAAATAGTATGCACAGGCGACGTAGTGCCGAACGCTCAAAGAGGCCTCCCGAGACTGGGTACCTTGCTTACTAAATTTGCTATCAATTCAATAGCTTTTTGCGCACATCCTTATTGGCCTGCAGCCATTATTTGCTTGAAAATCACTGGATTTTGGGTCCGCCGTACGACGCTATGAGCCAACAGGCGGTTGAATGCCGTCGAAACCTGACCCAGCGTGCGGCCAGACTCCAGCGCAATTCACACTCGCCGCCACGATAAACATTCTTCACGGTGCCGGATGTATTGGTTGGGAGCCATGGATTTCCAGCGCTCCCAAAGCAAGTGTCTGTGTTCCTAACTAACTTAACTGGAGTTAAAAATGGGTGGAATTACCAAAGGTGGTCTTTTTGTCGGCAAAGATGAGTCGTACATCCCGAGCAGGAATGCCCAGGACGACGTGAACGAAGGCTGGTCGGTGACGAAGCGGCCTTATCGCTCAGCGCAGCAGGGCCAGACGGGCCAGGAAGAGATCGTTCCCGCTTCGTGCGACTCCTGCACTGCCTCCTGCTTTGTGGCCGGCAACCGCGTGTTGATGGCCGACGGCTCCAGCAAGCCGGTGGAAGACGTCGCAGTGGGCGAACTGGTGATGACGAATCTAGGCCCCCGCAAGGTGGCCGCACTGGAACAGCCTGTGCTGGGCATGTCGCGCAAGATCATCGAGTTGCGCGGCCTGGGTGACCAGTGCCTGATCATGTCGGACGAGCACCCGCTGTGGGTCAGCCGCACGCAAGACGGTGTGGCCTCCGAAGGCTGGGGTACGTTCAACCTGAACCATTACCTGTACGAAAAGCGCAACGCGGTCAGCCCTGAGATGCCGCCGGCCGTCCCCCTGGCGATCGACCTGCCGGAGCAGTTTGCGCATGTGTCGGGCTGGGTGCATGCGCGCCCGGTGTTTCACCACATGCCGCCCGAAACCCGGTTGTACAACATCATCACCGAGCAGGGCTGCGGCCTTTTTGTGGAAGGCTTCCTGGCCTTCAGCCCTTGCCAGCAGGGCCCGGTGCAACTGGGTGCACCATGGCAAGCCCTGGCGGTTGATGCCGCTGCGGCCAGCTTTATAGCGCAGGTCAGCACCGCTGAGGCCTGAGCACAAGCTGCACTACAAGGTTTAAACAACATCAAAAGCGCCTGCAGCGGCTTGCAGGCGCTTTTTCTTTGGCGAATGACGATGCCACGGCCTCAAAGCTGCTCACTTACCCCGCGAAGGCTAAACACCCCCCCAAAACCGTGGATATATTGCTTGTCAGGTCAGGAAACCTGCGGAATTCCGAGGGTCCCGGCAAGTGTTCATGTTTGCAATCAAACTGGAGTTAAAAATGGGTGGAATTACCAAAGGTGGTCTTTTTGTGGGCAAAGACGAGTCATACATCCCGAGCAGGAATGCCCAGGACGACGTGAACGAAGGCTGGTCGGTGACCCGGCGGCCTTATCGCTCAACGCCGCAGGGCCAGACGGTCCAGGAAGACCTCATTCCCGCTTCGTGCAATTACTGCGACAGTTGTTCCTGCTTCCTGGCCGGCAACCGCGTGCTGATGGCCGACGGCTCCAGCAAGCCGGTGGAAGACGTCGCCGTGGGCGACCTGGTGATGACGAATCTGGGCCCCCGCAAGGTGGCCGCGCTGGAGCAGCCTGTGCTGGGCATGTCGCGCAAAATCATCGAGCTGCGTGGCCTGGGTGACCAGTGCCTGATCATGTCGGACGAGCACCCGCTGTGGGTCAGCCGCATGCAGGACGGCGTGGCCTCCGAAGGCTGGGGCACATTCAACCTGAACCATTACCTGTACGAAAAGCGCAACGCGGTCAGCGCCGAGATGCCATCGGCTGTTCCCCTGGCGATCGACCTGCCCGAGCAGTTTGCGCATGTGTCGGGCTGGGTGCATGCGCGCCCGGTGTTTCACCACATGCCGCCGGAAACCCGGCTGTACAACATCATCACCGAGCAGGGCTGTGGTTTATTTGTGGAAGGCTTCCTGGCCTTCAGCCCTTGCCAGCAGGGCCCGGTGCAACTGGGTGCGCCATGGCAAGCCTTGACCATTGATGCGGCTGCGGCCAGCTTTGTTGACCAGGTGAGTACCATTGCCGCGTGAGCGAAAAGGTAAATCACCAGGAACCAACTCAGTTCGACGCCGGAACTACGCCCGTGCTGGCAGGCGCCGCCTTGATTCAGGGCGGTGTTTTAACGTTACGGGCCAAAGATGAAGAGCTGACCATCAAGGCGCCTGCAAAATTCTTGCGGGCGCTTTTTCATTGGTGCGACGGCAGCAAAACACGGGCAGAACTGGCAAGTATGGCCGGGGCCAAATGGCCAGCCTCGCGGTTTGGCGGCTTTATGGACGCCATGCTGGAGGCGGGCGTGCTGGTGGACCACAGGTTTGTGGCGGATAGGCTGCTTCAGGAAAGGCGGATGCAGCGGCCCTACCAGAAAGCGGCCCCAGGCGGGTTCGAGGCGTCGGTGCCGCAGGGCGGAGATATTGAACTGGCGGTGCCTCGCCATTCGGGCGCCGCAGAGGCCAGCCCGGCCGGGGCGCTGTCTCTTGAAGTATTGGCCAACCTGCTGGCCGTAGCGCCGCAGGCAGAGGGCCTGGCTGGTTTGCGTTTTGTAGTTTTCTTCCGCGAAAACCTGGGCGTTGTTGAGGCTGGGGCTTATGAAGTGCATTGGGCCGCGGCCGGAGCCTTTCTCCGGCCGTTCGGCATGCCAGCCACAGCGGCGTCATACCAGGCTTTTCCCAATCTCTACGACTTCTTTCGCAGCCAGGCGCTGCTGGCCATTTATGCTGAAAGCAACCTTCCGGACTGCCCACTGGATGTGGCGTTGATGGCCGGCGGGGCGGCCCTGCAAAGGCTGGCTTCTGCGGCTACCGCCAGCGGTATTGCGTATGTTGAGGCCGGGGCCGCCTATGGGCAGGCAGTGAGTGCACTGTGCGGGCCAGACAAACATCTTTTCATCGCCGCGGCATTTCTCGGCGGCGTGCAACCACGTCATGGAGGCACCGGGAACCCCGCTTTGCTCAAGCCGATGATCAGGATCATCGACCGCGGCGAAGCCGGTGGCGACTATCTGGCGGCGGCCCAGGTTGAGCATGATGACGGCGCCAACCGAACAGGCTGGGGGCGGTCGATTGATGTCCAGGTAGCATGTGCCAAGGCACTGTCAGAGGCGGTCGAGCGTCATGCCTACCGCGAGCCGCCCGCCGGGTTATTGCTCAAAAAAGGCTGTGAGCTTGCCGCCAAGCTCAACCCCACCGAACTGATCCGGTTCTCGGACAGGCAATACCGTGACAAGGCGAGCCTTGGCATCCGGCCCTACAGCGACGACGCCGAGCGCTTCTGGGTTGAAGCCAATTGCCTGGGGAGCGATGAGAAAGTCCTGGTGCCCGCCGACTGTGTTTTTTCCGGGGCGAATCTGCCGCGAGCGTCTGAGTTCGGCATGTTGATGCGGCAAACCTCGTCGGGCTGCGCCAGCGACGTATCGCTGGATGTGGCGATTGAACGCGCGGGCCTCGAAGTGATTGAGCGGGATGCTTTCGTCAGGCATTGGCTTGCACAGCGCCCGGGCCGCCTGGTGGCACCCGATTCGCTTCCGGCCGGCATTCAGGCCAAGGCTCGCGGCTGGGAGGCGCGTGGCTGCACCTTGCGCATTGGTGTCTTCTCGGGTGCGTGGGGGCCGGTCATCTTTATCGCGATTGCTTCTGCCGCCCACCGATTTTCCGTGATCGCGGCATCATGCTTCGGCTCTCTGGAGGCATCCATCACGCATGCGCTGAGCGAAGCAGAAACCATCGGATTGCTCTCCGTGAAATCCGGCCTGCCCAAGCGGCTGGCACCGAAGGCGGTGCAGACGCCAGCAGACCACGGTCTTCTCTTCAGGCAACCGGCCCACTATTTAAAGACGGCGGCAATCACGGAGGGTGGGGAGGTGGTGCAGTTCGCGGAACTGCAGGCAACATGGCCCGCGTCCCTGGCGCAAAGGCTGCAGGCCGCGTCACGGCCTCCCAAGGCTGTTTGGGTGGATTTAACCCAGCGGGCGGCTCCCGAATCACTTGATGGTCAGGTCATACGTTCGGTACGGGTGCTGATTCCGGGCGCTATTCCCATAGGGTTTGGGTATGACGGTTTACCTCTAGGCATGGACGAGAAAATCGCACCCGGGGGAAAGTTCCCCCATCCTTTTAACTAGCGGTGCGGCGCTCCGCAATAGATAACTACTGAGGACTCATGGCCTTCCCTACTTTCTTTGACCACTTCCGGGCTGTGCGCGGATGGGCGGCCCAGCATGACGCGAAGGTTGAGATAGACATTCAGACCGTGCAGCTGGAAATACGCTGTGCCAATGTGTATTTCAGGTTCTACCCGATCTTTGCAGCGTCTGTCCGCAACAAGCTGGTTCACATCGAAGACCTGATGGATTCGGTGATTGCATTTGGCGGGTGGCGCCCTTACAGGCCTTATTCCACACCGCTCTCTACCGAAAAGCGGCTGTTCAAGCAGCACCTTGACCAGGCCGGTGTTCGCACGCCCCAGATGTGGCCCCCGGGCCAGCAGCCGACGCAAAGCTACATCCGGAAAAAATCCCGTGGTTCGTTTGGCTACGACATCCAGGGGCCCTTCCTGGCAACCGTCCCGGTGCCGCCCCTTGAACCGGATAGCTCTGACGCCGGCACATTCCATGAACAGTTTGTCGCCGGCAAGATCGTGAAGATCTGGTACTGGGGGCACACACCGTTCTTCGCCGACATGCAAGACTATGCCAAGGTTACCGGCGATGGCGTGTCAACAGCCGGCGCGCTGGCCGAGGAAAAACTCAAGCAGGATGTCGGTGCCAACATTCTGGCCGACAAGGCAATACTGGTGGCGTGCATGGCCTACCAGGGGTTCTCGCCCACGGATGTCTTGCCTGCCGGGCAAGAGATATGGATTGATTTCCGGTACGGCCGCAGCTTCGCACCAAGGCAAGGGGGCGCCAAAGCCGGCAGCGCCTTGGCGGAATTAAAAACCGTGTGCGGCGAACAGATTGCGCAAATGGGTGCATTGATGCGCACCGCCTTGCAGGAAGTCGCGCCCGCGCCCCTGGCCTACTCGGTAGATGCGGTACTCGACGACAAAGGCCAGCTGTGGTGGCTCGAGCTGAATTCCCATCCCATGTTTCCGCATTCGGGCTATGACGTCATGTTGAGTGATATTTTCAATCGCACGGCGAGGGCTGAGTCGCCTTGATCTGGTTTGCGCCGCACGCCAGGCGCCTGTGATTGACGGCACGGCCGTGCCGCACAGCGTATGAGCACTCGAGGGGCGGCTGGGCTTCAATGCAATTCAGCATTACGCCCATCGGCGGCTACTTGACGGTCCAGTACTTGAAGACGATGACGCGCCGGTCTGTGGGGCAAATACGGGAGACCGAGCGGCCGACATGCGTCGGGTCACCGACGATCTTCATGATGCGGCCGGGCTTTGGCATTACGGCAGCGGTGATCTCGTTCTGCTCGTCGAAAACAAGGGTTTCACCGGCCCAGGCCACATTCCATTCCCGGTTGCAGTAAATCAGCGCCGTGTTGTGCTGGGGACGGTCGTCCACTTCGGCGATGTCCTGATGCAACCGGCCTTCAGTGCCGAAGGTATTGGCGCTGATCATGCACTCGTACAGCCGCACCGGATGATCATGGCTGGCCTTGATCAGGTCCCAGCACTGGGTGATCGGTTGGAGGGTTTCGTCGAGCGCGCGCATATTGGGCTCCACGTCGTCGACAAACGGCTCGTCCGTGAACGCGACGGGGTAGTACCAATGCATGTCCAGTTCGTGTGATTTGAAGCGTTCCCATCGATTCAGGAAATGCATGGGCATCCAGGAGACGGCTTCGATCACGGACGCCTTCAATGCTTCAGGCAATAAATTGTCAATAACTGTGACGTTTGGATTTTGGGTATGCATAGTCGTTTGGGAACACGCATCGGAAGAGCTGCTAAAGCGCAGCTGGTCTGGCACTTCCGACGCGCGAAGGTTAAGCCAATGGGTTATCGGATACCGGAGTCACCGCAGCCGCCGGAGCTCAGTGGGAGTCCCGCTTTGTGAGGCAGGCGTGCACGATGAACCGCCGCCCAGCGTCCGCTGGCGCTGGCATTGTCGGCCGACGCTTTGGGGTTGGCTTGTGTCTTCTGCGCGGTAGCCTGATCGGACTGGGGCTTTGCTTTTTCTTGCATGAAATGACTCCTTAAGTCAGGTTGAAAAAATCAGGGAAACGGATGCGGGAATTTCGATCCAGAGTGGATACGAGGAACCATTCCCAAAGGCTCTCGTTGATGGCCGAACGAGATCGGCAGCAAACCGGGGACCAGGACTTTTGCCACCGAAAGGCGGGTTCGGCCCTGGTCAATATGGCTCTTCGCAGGCGTGATGTCGACTGCAATCGGACGCAGGCCTTGTGCGGTAAAACGTGTGACCAACGCAGAAAGCGATGTCTCGCAAGGGTTTACGGGCCACTGCCCCGTGACGGAAGAGTTTTTGGGGAACAGCACCCGGTCGGCGCGGCGATAGTAGCGCTTGAGGCCATAGATCTCAAAATGATGCTCGGTGGTCTCGACCTCGTCTGGGCAACTGATGCTGGGCAGGTGGCCGTGAATCCAGGCATACACCCGAGCCTCCACTTCATCGAGCGCACTGTGGACAGCGTCCGCGAAGATGTCACTGGCGGCAGTCCCCATGGTGGTGAAGTGTTGGGCGTCATGCTGCGCGGAAACCAGCGCCACGTGCGCCCACGGCACTTGCAGGTGCTGGACCGTCACCCTGCAGCCGGCCGCTTGCAAAGTGCCGATGCGCTGCGCAATATCCTCGGGCCATTGTTCGGCGGGGACCAAGGTTCCTGGCTTTTGAGCAAGCCAATGCCGAATGAATGCGTCCCGCTCCACCACCTCCAGTAGTGCCCTAACGGTAGCGTCTTCCGCAGTAATACTCGCGGCACAACCTGAGGACGTTACCTGTGTATAGGGTCGTGAGGTGTCATGGCCGAGGGCTGCAAGGCTGTTGCGTGAAAAAACGAGTTCTGCCAGCACGCGGACCTTTTCGCCCGTCGCCAGGTCCAGCGCATCTGCCCATGGATAAGATTGCGTTTCCGAGAAAGGGCGATAGAAGAAATCCGGGAGGTCGTATTGTTTTTCTGCATAGCGGATGAACTGCCGGGGATCCAATGCATTCTCGACATCCGCGATTTTCCCCTCGACGATACCGCGTGGTTGCCGAAAGCCTTCGCGCTCAATGGCTTCTGCGATCGCCTTGCGCGCGGCCAGTGCAGGATCGGTCCCACGGCCCCAGGTGTGGGGGCGCTCATCATCATCGTTAATGATTTTTGCGCGCGCCAGGTGAAAGCCCATGGAATAAAGCGCAGATTCGCCGTTGACCCACGCAAAATCGATCAGCGGCATCCGATCCATCATGGCAATCTGCTCGGAGGTGGCCTTGGCACCGAACATGGCCGAACCCAGCAGCAGTTGCCGGCCGAGTCCGCACATGCGCGCGATCGGCCTTTCGTAATACCCGCCTATTGTTGCGTAGCCCAGCTCCAGGGCACCGGCGCTGAGTGCGCCGTTGTGCAGCGCTGCACCGGCTTCCATAAAGAGGTACTGGAGCGAGCGGTTGCGGTAGCGCGTCGCTGCAATCGCCGGATCGGCGGCGAGGAAAACGGCACCCGTTGCATAGGTTAATTCCCAGGGCTTGCCGAAGGCCAGGGCCAGCTGCGGTGGTGTGTTCCCGACGGGGTGCAGCAATACCGTGCGCTCGTCGGGGTATTGAACCTGGTACACGCCGGGCAGATAGTCACCGACCTGGCGTTGCAGTGCCACGTAAATCTCAACCAGGTGCATGCCACCTGCGGACGCAATGGTACGTTGCGGCGACGCATAGCCTATGCGTGGGTGCTTGACCTGAACTACACCGGCAAGCGACCAAAGCAGTTGGTGCAGCGCGGAAATGGATACCGGCCTGTCATCAAAGGTGTAGCTTGTTGTGCGCGCGGAAAAGAACGGGTCAAGCGGCGTACTTTCGACTTTGACGGCGGCGTTTGGCAGGCTTTGTGCGGCCTGGTCTTCGTTCCACAAGAAACGTGTTGCAATGTTGTCTGTCAACGCAGCCGCAGCCGAAAGACCGAAAGGACTGAATTGAAAGGCGTATTTCGCAGCGTGTGCGCTTACCAGGCTGGCGTCGATCAAAGCGCCCTCGGCTAGCAGGAACTCCATGAATTGGGCAAACTCGGAGCGCTCCTGCGCGTTCCCGAAACTCTTCAGTATCTCGTCAACGGTGCGTGTTCCGTCGCACAGGCTGAAGGCCTGGTCCAAAAGCACCGCGGGTGCCTGGACTTCGATGTCTTCGTCGGCGGTGCGAACCACCAGCGTTGCTTGGCGGCCTTTGCTGCGGATGCGGCTGGCACCTGAAAACATGGGCGACAAACGGTCTGTGGCGCCAAGGCAGGCCTGTACTTGCCTGGGTATGCGGTGATTCAGAATGCGGTTTCGGTTGCCAGCGATTCTGGTAGCCGTTGGCGCGGGGATTGGCGAACCGGACGCAGAAAATTCAGGCCTCATGCCAAAGCTCTTTCGCCTGTACCCGGACTAAGCCTGATCTGCGCGGCGCGGTCTGCCGGAATACCGATGCCGTCTGGTGACCCGCGCCGCGCGTTCGGTAGGGTCTGGCTGGATGCTGTTGCGGTGGCAGAACCGGGTTCCGGGACGGAAATGGGTGTACCGAAAAGCGTTGAAAGCATGGCTGGATAGCCAGTCGGCGGGAAAATGGGGTTCGAATTGGCCTCAAGCCACCAGATTTTTCCGTCCGTGTCGAGCACGCCGTCGAGTGAGCACAGAACGGGTGCGCTGAGTTCTTCCCGCAACTCTGCGGCGATCCACTGGCCGGCTATCTCCAGTTGGGCTATTTGAGTCGCAGGCATGTGCCGCAGGAAATTATCTTCCTCCTCCGTAGCCGCATCCGGTGCAAAACGGCGCCCGTAGCGATAGTCCAGCCAGGCGGACAGACCTGACGGCAGCACGGCGTTCAAGTCCAGGCCCTGATAAGCAAGCGCCTGTTCCACCGCCTGCTTTTCAGGGTAGTCGGCCCAGCTTTGCTTGATGTCTTTGAGGCGTGCGTCGATCAGCTCTGCGATGGTGTTGCGCCCGTTACCGTGTATTAAAGGATAGGGATGCAGTTGCGCATGGAATGCGCGACCTCCCCAAAACCAAACCTTGATATTCGTTCCGTGCACAAACGATTCCGCGTACAGGCTACCCGTGCTGCCCTGTTTTGTCAGTACTTGCATCCGTGCAGCATCGGGCTCCTGTCCAGCGTGATAGGGCCCGGCCAGTTCCTCGCCAAAAGACCCGACCGAATGCTTGACGACAAAGGCGGCAGTCGCCTCGCCCGGCGTCGGCCACATGCGGGGCGTGGCGAGCCCGGACTCTGCCAGGCGCTTCTTGAAGATGAGCTTGTCCGAAGCGAGCGACCAACGCAGCGGGCGGTAAGGCAGCCAGCCGATAAACCCGGTGACGTCGCGAACCATCTGGGGGACATGCATCAACTGGCCGTCCATGCGCGCAAGGAACTGGGGATGCAGCGTGAAATACCGGTTGCGGGCCTTCACTTCCAGCTCAAAAGTGAGCACATTGAGATTGACGAGCGCGTCATGAGCCTCTGCCCAGGCCTTGACGGCACGGATGTGGTTCATGGTGATCGCGATAAACATGGAAGAGTCTCCGGGTGATGCCGCCTGTATGGATACCGGTCAGGAAAGGAAGGGCGTGGGATCGCCCTGGCTGAATGCCGATACGCGCAGGCGCGCAGTGTGCATGCCAGTGGCGCTTATCAATATATCCATGCCAGTTTGAATTTGTTTAGCAATTTTTTCAGTGCGTGCGGTTGGGCGAAATTTTTTCCTAAACAAAGTGGAGAAGGGGAGGATGTATTGATGAAATACCGTTGAGCAGTTCTCCAAAGGGTTGGAGGAGGGGGGGCAGGGGCCTGTGCCGGCGGTTCACCATTAGGTAGATCACATGGTTGCGATCGTCAGCGGAAATAGCCTGGGCTTGGGTTCAACGTCATTGGCCACGCTGGGGCGAGGCGGGTTGCTGGGGGCGGCCGGGCAGGGGCGAAGCGGCGAGCAGGCGTTTGTCAACGTGG
>NZ_JBFUBD010000032.1:0-24123 GCF_056405935.1 Polaromonas sp. P1_E3 | reverse complement strand
CGACTGCTGCGCTGTCTGGCACCGCATCCGGTTTGTCATCCATGGCTGTCAATCCTCACGAAAGCCAGCCTGTCGATGCTGTTTCTGCTTGAAGCGCGCCCAGCGCGGCGCAATAGCTGAGCAAAGTATCTCGACATACACAGGACTCGGCCACGCAGGCAGCGTCAATCTTCTACCCCCCGCGGCTACGCCTCCACGCGCACCACGACCTTGCCGGAGTGCCGGCCTTGCAGCAGGTCTGACAAGGCCGCGGGCGCTTTCAGCAGGCCCTCTACAACGTGCTCCGATGCCTTGACCTGTCCACTATTGATCCATTCACTCATTTCGCTGCGGAACGCGTCAAAGCGCGCGCCATAGTGGTCAAGGATGATGAAGCCCTGCACCCGCACCCGCTTTTGCAAGATGGCGGCCAGGAGCTGCGGCAGCTGGTTGGGACCTATTAAATTTTCCGTGTCGTTGTAATGTGCGACAAAGCCGCACACCGGCATACGCGCGCCCATATTGAGCAGGGGAAGCACGGCCAGCAACACGTCCCCGCCGACGTTTTCGAAGTACACGTCAATGCCGTCCGGGCATGCGACAGCAAGCCGTTCCCGCAATGGGGACGCGTGCCTGTCGACGCACGCATCAAAGCCAAGATCTTCAACGGCCTGCCGGCACTTGTCGGCACCGCCAGCAATACCCACGACGCGGGCGCCCTTGAGTTTCGCGATCTGCCCGACCATGGCGCCCACCGCGCCGGTCGCTGCTGCAACTACAACAGTTTCACCAGCCTTTGGCTGGCCGATGTCCAGCAGGCCGACGTGCGCTGTGAAGCCCGGCATCCCGAGCGCACCCAACGCGAGGGATGGACGGGCCATGTCGCCGAGGGACTGCAGGTCACTGCCGTCGCTGACGGAATAGTCCTGCCAGCCGGTGTTGGCGAGCACAAGGTCACCCGTGCGATATTGGGGATGCCTGGATTCGACAACACGGCTGACTGTGCCGCCCGGCATGATGCCGCCCAGCGAAACAGGAGGCGCGTACCCCGGACCGACTTTGTCCATCAGGTTGCGCATGTACGGGTCCAGCGAGAGGAACTGCGTTTTCAGGAGCACCTGGCCTTCGCCCGCGTGTGGCGCGGGCTCGGTCACAAGATGGAAGTCAGAAGCAACGGGCAGGCCGCGCGGGTGCGCCGCCAGGGTAATGCGCCGATTGATGCCGGGGTCTGGTTTCAGATTTGCCATCATTGCCCGCCTCATTCAGTCACGGTGGGAAGGGCCGTGCCGCCACGCCAGCAGGCCGCCCAGCGCCACCGCCACCATGGCGAATGCAGGGGCGCCAAGCGCGCCCGTCCGGTCAACCATGAGGCCGCCCGCGATGGCGCCAGTGGCAATGGCGATCTGGAACGCCGCCACCAGCAAGCCGCCCGCGGCCTCTGCCTGGTCGGGTGCGGCGCGAACGATCCAGGTCTGGAAGCCAACCGGGAATGCGCCGAACGCGAACCCCCATAGCGTCACCGCCACAGCGGTGACCGCGGTGGAACTACCCCCCATCAACAGTGCAGCCGCCAACAGGGCGATCATCCCGCTGCCGGCAACAATCGCGTACCGTTCACTGCGCCCTGCCAGCCAGCCCCCTGCAAAGTTCCCGAAGAAGCCGCCGATGCCGTAGCCCAGCAGCACAGCGGAAATTGCCGACACCGACAGCTTCGTCACGTCTTCAAGCACGGGCCGGATGTAGGTGAATCCCGCGAAGTGGCCGGATATCACGAGCAGCACAGCCAGCAGCGCAACGCGTACCGGCCCTCGCGTGAGCAGATCGCGCAGACCCTTCAGGCTGGCTTTGTCACGCGGCGGCAGTGCCGGCAACGCGACCAGCTGCACAACGAAAGCCAGCAAGCCGACGGCACCTGCCGCGACAAAAGCGCTGCGCCATCCCCACACATTGCCCATCCAGGCCCCGACGGGCGCCGCGCAGACGGTGGCAATGGACACACCGGTCAAAACGAGCGACATGGCGCGCGGGAAAAGCCGTTCCGGCACCAGCCGCATGGCCAGCGCCGCCGCCATCGACCAGAACCCACCGAGCGCGATGCCGAGCACCACGCGTGCGACCAGCAGTACCGCGAGCGAGGCGGCTGTTGCCGCCAGCAGGTTGGATACGAACAGAAGGGCTGTAAGCGTCAGCAGCACCCGCTTGCGATCGAAGCGCGCCGTCAGCAAGGGGATGGTCGGCGCGGCCACCGCACCGACAAGCGCAGTGGCCGTAACGGCCTGGCCCGCAGCGCCCGCGGTGACGTGCAGGTCGGCCGCCATGGCAGTCAGCAGGCTGGCCGGCAGGAATTCCKCCGTGACCAGGCCGAACACGCCAAGGGAAAGTGAAGCCACCGCCGTCCAGAGCGCGGCGGCTTCGCCAGGTGAATCGTTACCAGGGACGCCGGCGGCCAGCGGATCGAGGCAGGCAGAGCAAGAAATAGATGACATGAAATGTGAAGCCTTGTTGAAGACAGGGTTGCCAGCTTAGGCCTAGCATCGGCACATTTCCATGGCGAAAGAGCCGAAATGCTTGACAATTCCTCCAGAACGTTCACGCCCGTCGTCCAGACGCCCCTTGAAGACGCAGGCCTGCCTGCCGCAGGGCCCGATCCCCTCACCAAGATCCTCCTGGGCCTGCGCCTGGACGGTGTCGAATACGGCCGGTGCCTGATGCATGCGCCATGGGCGATTTCCTTTGATGCGCAAGCTGGCGCACGTTTTCATTTTGTCGCCAGCGGAAATGGCTGGATACACACGCAGCAATCCGGGTGGATGGAACTGAAGGCAGGTGACGCAGTGCTGCTGCCGCGCGGCACCGCCCACACCGTGGCCAGTTCACCTGATGTACCACCGGTGGCCCTCGCAACCTTCGACCGCGAGCGGGTCGCCGACGACATCTATCTGCTGCGGGACGGAGCGCCCATGGCGCAAGCGCCATCCCATGTCATGTTCTGCGGCACGATGAAGTTCAACCTCGACCCCCTGCACCCGCTACTGGCGATGATGCCGGAGGTGATCCGTGCCGGCGACCTGGCGCAGCGCGACCCCGGCGTGCCCATGCTGCTGGACGCGATGGAGCGCGAAGCCTCGCTTAACCGCATAGGCGCCTGCGGCATCCTGGCGCGCATGGCCGACGTGCTCGCCGCGAGCATCATCCGCGCCTGGGTGGAATGCGCCTGCAGCAACTCGACAGGCTGGATCGCAGCGCTGCGCTCGCCGGGCGTGGGCAAGGTGCTTGCCGCCATTCACGCGACGCCGGAGCAGGACTGGAGCGTGCCGGAACTGGCGAACATCATGGGCGCATCGCGATCACGCTTTGCCCAGGCATTCAAGGATTCGGTGGGCGAGAGCCCGGCCAGGTACGTAGCCCGTATCCGCATGTTCCAGGCCCGCAACTGGATCGCGCAGGACGGCATGCGTGTCACCACGGCCGCCGACAAGCTGGGTTACGACTCCGAGGCCTCTTTCAGCCGGGCATTCAAGCGCGTCATAGGCCATGCGCCCAGCAAGGCCCGAAGCTCCGTGTGACGTTGCCATCAATAGCCCGTCAGTTGGTGCTTTGAGCGAGCGCCGGCATGCGCATGCCTTCATCCACAATCGTTAGCGGCAGTTCACCGCCACAGTTGCCGCGGCCCGCCAGCGGAGTACACGCAGTAAGCTGCCTGAACTCAGGCACTGGCAGCGGTATTTGCGCTTTTGCCTGCTGGTAGGGTGTGGCGGGCGCCCCACCCGCCTGACCAGGCAGCAGTCCTGCCGTGATCAGCAAGCTGCCGGGCGTGTAGTTGATCGTGTAATTGCCATTGGCTGCCAGCAAACCCTGGTTGATCGCGTAATTGCCGGGCTGCTCGCCCGCCACGCGCTGCAGCGCACCGCTCAGTACAGAGGCCGCGCTGTCGCCGGCCGCAAACGGCCCGGTGCGGTAAGTGAGCAAAGGGTCGGGCGTATAGACCTGTTTGGCCTGGTTATCGGCAATCACCGACAGTGACGCTGGCGTAATGGCGCCGCTGTTGTTCGCGGCATAGCTGACGCTGTAGTTATTGCCGCCATTACCGTCGTTCATTACCAGTCCGGCGGCGGTCAGTGTCTTGCCGCTTCCGGCATTTTTGTTGTCGAAAGTTTGCGTGGCGGCGCTGGCAACTGTGTCGTACAGCGCGCCGGTGATGACAGGCGCCGCCGCCGACACAGTGGTGCCGTCGTAGACGCGGCTGTCGGCCTGCGCAGTCACGGTCAGCGCGGCCGGGGTGATGCTGGCCGTAGCCGCCGCCTGACCGGTGACGGTGTAGTTTCCAACATCCGCGCCGCTGTAGCTGCTGCTGAGGGCGACGACTTTCCCGCTGCCCACATGCTTGTCCGCGAAAGCACCTGTGGCAGTGACCGCCAGATCGTCGTTGGTGATCAGGCCGGCGTAGCTTGCACCTGCCACGTTGACGGTGGCGGTCGTGCCACCGTCGTACACCTTGTCGGCAGCCGTGATGCCGCTGACGGTCAATGCTTTCGGTGTGATGTTCGCCGTCGTCGCAGCCTGGCCGGTGATGGTGTAGTTGCCGACATCGGCGCCTGTGTAGCTGCTGGCCAGAGTCACGGTTTTGCCGTTGCCTACGTTTTTGTTGCCGAAGCTGCCATTGGCAGTGACCGCGAGATCGTCGTTGGTGATCAGGCCGACGTAGCTTGCGCCAGCCACGTTGACGGTGGCGGTGTTGTTGCCGTCATAGACCTTGTCACTGGCCGTGATGCCGCTGACCGTCAAGGCCTTGGGTGTGATGTTGGCGGTGGTGGTGGCCTGGTCCGTGATGGTGTAGTTACCGACGTCGGCACCGGTGTAGCTGCTGGCCAGCGTCACCGTTTTGCCGTTGCCTACGTTTTTGTTGCCGAAGCTGCCATTGGCAGCTACCGCGAGATCGTCGTTGGTGATCAGGCCAACGTAGCTTGCACCAGCCACGTTGACGGTGGCGGTGTTGTTGCCGTCATAGACCTTGTCGCTGGCCGTGATGCCGCTGACCGTCAGCGCCTTGGGCGTGATGTCGGCCACCAGCCCAGCCGGATTGCTGACGCTGTAGTTGCCGGCATCGGCGCCCCCCAGCAGGCCGGTACCGTTCAAGGTCACCGTCTTTGCATTGCCCACCATCTTGTCGACGAAACTGCCGGTGACACCACCCAGGTTCAGCGTTACGTCTTCAAGGCCGATCACGCCTGACAGCGCCGCCACACCGGTGTTCAGCGTAGCGGTGGTATTGCCGTCGTACACCTTGTTGTCCGCAGTAAGGCCGCTGACCGTCAAAGCCTTGGGCGTGATGCTGGCGACCACTGCCGTCGGGCTGCCCACGGTGTAGTTGCCCGCATCGGTGCCAGACAACAAGCCCACGCCGCTGACTGCGACCGCCTTGCTGTTGCCTACATTCTTGTCGGCAAAGCTGCCGGTAGCGCTGATTAAATTGATGGAAACGTTGTCGCTGCCCAGCACGCCAGACAGCGCGGCCGCGCCGGTATTCAAAGCGGCGGTGGTGTTGCCGTCGTAGACCTTGTCGCTCGCCGTCACGCCGCTTACGGTGAGCGCGGCCGGGGTGATAGTCAGCAGGCCGCCCACAATGTCCAGCCCCTGCTGGTCGGAAAACGCGGTGTAGGTGCCGACGTTGCGGCCACTGGCGGCAGTGCCGGTGCGCGTGCCCGAGGGCGCCACAGCGCTGCCCGACTGCGACGCCGCGCTGTAAACCGTGTTCACATTGGACACGTTTTGCGCCACCAAAAAGTTGCGCAGCAGCGGGCTGGTCATGCCTTCGTAGATGCGCCAAACGGTGGACGTGCCGCCTGTGGCACCCACGTCCCATCCGGCAAAGGTGGCCTGCTGGCGCATCTGCGCGGTCGTGCGGCCGGTGCCGGCAGCGCTGGTAGCCTGCCCCGTGGTGGCGGTGTCCCAGTAGCTGTTGGTGACCGTGCCGGAGGCCGAGCCGGCCAGCCCGCCCAGGGCGCTGGTGCCGCTGACGGCGCCGGTGGCGTAGGTCTTGTCCACCGTGCCGGCCACCACATCACCGATCAAGCCGCCGACCTGGCTGCCACCGCTCACGCTGCCGCTCGCATAGGCGTCGCTGAGCGCGCCGCTGTTGCTGCCGATCAGGCCGCCCACCGCGGTGCCGGTGCCGGTGACGGCCCCCGACGCGTAGGCGCCACGAATCACGCTGGCAGCGTCGGTGACCCCGACCAGGCCGCCCACGCCGCCGGCGCCGACCACCTCTCCCGTGGCATAGACGTTCGAGGTGGGAACACCCCCGGTGTTGACGCTATGCCCTATCAGGCCGCCCACCCGGCTGCCGGCACCCTCCACCCGTCCGGTGGCGTAGGCATTGCTGAGCGTCGCCTCAGCCGATCCGATCAGGCCGCCGACATCACTGTTGCCCGTGTCGGTCGCCCGCACGGAGCCTTCGGCGTGCACGTTGCTGATGACGCCCATGGTTTGCCCGAGCAGTCCGCCGACGTTCGTGAGGCCTTGCACGTTGCCGGTCGCCACCGCGTTGGAAAGCTGTGCGTCGGCGTTGCCGATCAGGCCCCCGACCGACCTGCGGCCCGTGACGTTGCCGGTGGCCCGGACGTCGGAGACTGTGCCGCCGGCGTACCCCGCCAGGCCGCCGACGTTCGCGCCGGAGACGAGGCTGTCGCCCGCGACCGCGCCGGTCGACCTCGACCGCGTCAGCGAGGTCCCTTCGAAGTTGCCGACCAGGCCGCCAACAAATGAATAGCCGCTCACGTCACCCGTCGCTTCCCCCTGGTCGATCGTCCCGCCGGCGACCCGCCCCACCAGGCCGCCGACGTTCGCGCCGGCATTGCCCACGGCGTTGCCTGTGTTGGTGACGGAGCCGGTGGCGGTGACGTTTCTGAGGTCGGCTCCCGTCGATCTGCCGATCAGCCCGCCGCTGTACTGCCGCTGGCTGGTGACGTTCGCGGTGGCGCGGGCGTTCTGGATGGTGCCGCCGCTGTGGTCGCCGATCAGTCCGCCGGTGTAATTGCCGGGTCCCTGCACGGTCACGGCGTCGGAGCGCGCGTCCGTCACCGCACCGGTGTTGCGTCCCACCAGGCCGCCCGTGTAGTCGCCGGTGGCGCTCACGTTGCCGGTCGCATAGACATTCGACAGCGCGCCAGTACTGTGCCCGACCAGCCCGCCGACGTACTGCGTGACGCCGGTGAGTCCCGTGGCCGTGACGGAGCCGGTGGCATACGAATTGGTGATGTCCCCCGAGTAGTTCTGGCCGACGAGGCCGCCAACCCCGGTATAGGTGGTGGTCGCGCCGCCGTCGGCCACCACCGCTCCGGTCGCGCTCGCCTGGGAGATGTTGCCGAAATTCCAGCCCACGAGGCCACCCACGTTGCGGGCCGCTCCGTTCACGCCCTGGCCGCCGAGCCTGCCGATGCCGTTGACGGTGCCGCTGGCGCTGACGTTGGTCAGGGTGGTACCCGCGGTGAGCGCGTCGGCGTTGCCGTTCGCGCCCAGCAGCCCGCCCACGTGGGCGCGGCCCGTGACCGCGCCCGAAGCCCGCGCATTCTGCACGGTGGCGCCGCCGCTGAGGCGGCCCACCAGCCCGCCCACATAGTCGTAGTTGTTGCCCCCGTTGACCGCGCCGGAGGCCGACACGTCACGCAGCGTGGCCCCGTTGATGGCCTCGCCCACCAGGCCGCCAATCACCATGTCACCGCTGCTGGTCATGTTGATGGCCACCTGGGCGTGCGCATCCTGCAAGGTTCCGCCATTCATGTAGCCCACCAGTCCACCGACGCTCGACCCGGGACCTGCCAGCGTGCCTGAGGCACGCAGGTTGTGCAGCGTGGCATTGTTGGCGTCGCTGGCCAGTGCGCCTGCACCCGTAAAAGCATTGCCCGTCACGTTGACGAGGTCCAGGTTCCTGACCGTTCCGCCGATCACCGAGAACATGCCCGTCATGCTCGTCGGCACCCAGAGCTTCAGGTTGCTGATGGCGTGGCCCAGGCCGTCCATCACGCCGCCCAGACCCGTCAGCGGCGAAGCACCCTTGTTGCCGTTCCAGCCCGCGGTGGCGCTGGCGTCGATATCCGCGCCCAGCGCGTAGCGCAGGCCGCCGTCGAGGTTGATGGACTGCAGCCCGTCGGTGGAGCCTTCGGTGCCGAGGGTGTTGATGACGATGTAGCCCTCACCATTGATCGTCAAAAATCCCGTTCCTGCGCGGTCGAAATTCACGCGGCCGGCGAAGCCTGTCACCGGGTCCACCGGCACCTTGACCTTGCCGCCTGCCACGCCCGCATCGGCGCCGTTGGCGGTACCGGTGTTCATCACCAGCGCCGAGCTGCCGGTGGCATCCATCACCGCGCGGATGTTGATGTCGCGCGCGGCAGTCAGCGTGAGTGTGTTGGCGTTCCAGTTCACGTTGTCGTTGACGTGGATGTCGCCGTTGCCCGCCGCGTTGCTGCCGCTGCTAGACAAGATAGTGACGTCGCTGCTCGCAAGATTGGCAGACAGCGTGGCGCCGCTGATGTCGCCGCCGCTGGCGGCGATGGTGAAGTCGGCGGGGTCGATCAACCAGGTGCCGGTTTTGCCTTGCGCAGCGCGCGTGCTCACGTGTGTGCCTTCGGCCACCTTGACATGCGCGCCCGAGGTGTCGATAAAGCCTCCGTCGCCGCCGGTGGGCGCGGAAGCGTCCAGCGTGCCGCCCACCTGTACCGTGCCGCCGTTGAAGCCGCCCAGCAGCTTAATGACGCCGCCGCGGTTTTCGAGCGTGCGCGCCTGAATAACGCCGGTGTTATTGACCACGGTGCCGGCCAGCGCATCGGCGGCTTTGGCGGTGAGCAAGGCGGTGCCGCCGTCTGCCTGTATCAGCCCGCCGTTGTGCGCCAGCGCGTTGACCGCGCCTTCATCCACCGCGAGCTTGAGCAGGCCGTCTCCTGCGAAGTCAAGCGTGACCTGCTTGCCGGCGGCCAGCGCCACCGTGCCGAGATTGGCCACCAGCGTGCCGGTGTTGCTGACCTGGCCGCCAATCAGCGCGATGCTGCCGCCGTCGGCCGCGCGTATCGTGCCCTCATTGCGYACGCTGCCGCCGCCACTGCCGTTGGCACGCAGCACATACCGCCCAGCCATGAAGTCGGTATCGCTCATGCCCAGCGTCGAGGCCACCAACCCACCGACGCTGACCTGCGCGCTTTGGCCAAACAACACGCCGTTCGGGTTGAGCAAAAACACCTGGCCATTCGCATTGAGCCGGCCCAGGATCTGGCTGGCCTCGGTGCCCAGCACCCGGTTCAGCGCGATGGCGCTGGCGCCGGGCTGCACGAAGTTGACGGTTTCGTTGCCGGCGATGCCGAAGCTCTGCCAGTTGATGGCGAGTTTGGGTGTGGTCTGGGTAATGGTGGTGGTGGTGCCACTTTGCGTAATGCCACCCTGACCCGCGCTGACCTGGCCACCCGTGGGAGCGGCCAGTGCCTGCGCCGCTGCCAGGCCGGCGGCAAGGGCCAACGCGCGGAGCTTGCGTTCACGCTTGCCCAGGCTGCGTTTGCCCTTGCCGCTGGCCGTTTCGGCCACGGCTTCAAAGCAGGCACCGGCTTCGTTCCAGATGACGCGGTAAGTGTGATTCATGGCGGTTTTTCCTTCGGTTGATAATCAAATCGGGCTACAGCCCTTTCAGGACGTGCGCAAGCTGCTATCAAATATGTAGCGTGAAACAGGCGGTGCGTTAGTCACTCAAAAACTCCTGGACACCTGCAGCCACAGCCGGCTACTGCGATCCGGCTCGGCGGTGGCCGGGCCGCCATGCAGCTTGCGTGCGTAAAAGAAGCGTGCGCTCCAGCCGTCGGCATGCACCCAGTTCAGGCCCAGGCCGGCACCCGACAGGCTTCGCCGGTTTGACGCGCCAACGCCGGGCAACGGCTGCTCATTGCCGTAGCCAACGGCCGCGTCGTAAAAGCCGACCAGCTGCCAGCCAGCGCCCAGCGGGTATTGCAGTTCCAGCGTCAGCAGGCTGGCGCGGTCTGACGGTGCTTCTCCCTGCGGATAAGCGCGCACAGCGCCGGCGCCGCCAAGCGGCAGCTTTTCGGACGAATCCAGGTTCTTGCTGGGCCACTGGCCGGTATAGGAGACCAGCAAGTTGGCCCTGCCAACGCTTTGTTGGCGCATAGCCAGCAGGCCCAGCTTGCCGAAGCTGCCGGCGCTGCGCACGGTAGCCTCGTCGATGGCCAATGCGTCGGCACTGTTAATGGCCAGCTGGCCGCGCGTATAAGTGGCCGAAAACCCCCAGACGCCACCGCCACCCCAGCCGTCGCGTGCGTCACCGGAAAGGCCAAGATTGAGCAGGTTCAGATGCTTGTCATCGGCCGAGCCGACGAGGTCGATGCGGTCACGCAGGCGCTTGTGCTCGGCACTGACTTGCGCGTTCAGGTTGTGCAGGCGTGAGCGCAGCACCGGGTGCGCGGCGAACAGGGTGGCGACAGAGGCGTCGCCATGTGCCTCCAGGTTTGCAAACTCCCCGCCCAGGCGGTACCTCATCACCGAGACGGCAGCGCCCGCGCGCGTGCCGTTACCGCCCACCGGTAACTGCCACCCCAGGCGCGCATAGTTCATATCGCTCCCGGCGGTCAATGCGCGCAGGGACACCAGGTCGCCCAGGCCGGCCGGGTTGTTGAAGTACAGGCTGGCGCCTGCCCGTTCGCGGCCGGTGGCGCGGCTGCCGAAATTGTCGGCCTCCAGCAAGCCAGTGACAGCCGGCCCCCGCTCAACGTCCACCACCAATTCGCTGGTGCCCACCGACGCGCCGGGCTGCAGGGTCGATCGCACCGCGATGCCGGGCACGTCGGCTGCCAGCAGCAGCGAACGCTCCAGCGCTGCGTCGTTCACCAGTTCGCCCGACACCAACGCGGCCAGCGGCAGCGGCGCGGGCAATTCGCCCTGAGGCTTCACGGTGATGGCGCTGTAACGGCCCTCCACGACGGCGATTTCCACCACACCGTTCTGGATGTCCTGCTGGGGCAGGTAGGCGCGCGCCACCGTATAGCCGTGCTGGCGATAGAAGCGGCTCAGGCGCACTGCCAGTTCTTCGAGCCCGGCGAAGTCAAGCTCACGCCCGATGGCATCCTGCACCACCGTCAGCAGCTCTGCTTCAGAAAAAGCGGTCGCACCTGAAATGTGTATCTGCGCCACCCGCACCCGGATTGCAGCATCCCCCGGTGATGCCTGTGGCATCGGGGATGCCGCGGCCGGTGCTGCAGGCAACACAGCCGGTGCGTCTTCGCGGGGCACGGGAGCCGCAGGCCTGAGTTGCTGCAGCACATTGCCGGCATCGGGAGGGCTGGCCGCCGCCGCAGGCTCCAGCCCGGCCAGGCACGCGGCACCGCACAACAGCGCAGCGGCGCGGCGCACGGGCCAGGAAGAGGCGTAGACGCCCTGACGCAGCGGCAGCGAAGTGCCTGTCGTTGATCGGGTAGTGGTTTGCATGCCGCGTATGGTGTCGGGCCGGGAAGGCCATCGCCTCCCCTGATTCGGGGAGACGGTCCGAATTTTTTTTTGGTCAAATAGGCGCACCCACTAAGATTCACGGCGGGCTCCGCCAGCCCACCAACAACTGAAGGAATCAAGCGCACCCATGTCCATCCTGACCGTGACCCTGGTGGAAGACGACACACCTATTCGCGAGGAATTCGCGCGCATGGTGCGTGAAGATGTTGGCCTCAAGCTGCTGGAGGCGGTAGGCTCCTGCGCGGAGGCACGGCGCAGTTTTTCATTTGCACAGCCGGACGTTGCACTGATCGACCTGGGCCTGCCCGACGGCGATGGCACAGAACTCATCGCCGACCTGGCCCGCCGCTCGCGCCACACCAGCATCCTGGTGGTGACTATCTTCGGTGACGAGGCCCATGTGGTGCGCGCCCTGCAGGCGGGCGCCCATGGCTACCTGCTCAAAGACACGCCGACCGCCGAATTCGGCCGCGCGATCCGCGCGGTGAGCGAAGGCGCAGCCCCGCTTTCGCCGCAGGTGGCGCGCTATCTCCTGCGCAGCTTCGCCGCACCTCGGACAGAGGCGCAGCGCTGGCTGATGGAGCCGCTGACGCCTCGCGAAAAAGATGTGCTGACGGCCGTCTCGCAGGGTCTTTCGGTGCCCGAAACAGCGCGGCACCTCGACGTCGCGCCGTCCACGGTGGCCGCCCATATCAAGAGCATTTACGGCAAGCTGGCCGTGCACTCGCGCGTCGAAGCCGTGAACCAGGCGCGCGCCAGGGGACTGATCTGAATGCGATTGCAGGCCACACGGGCTGCGCTATGCGCCTGCGCCTCGCTGCTGATGCTGGCGGCGCCGTCCTGGAGCGCCACGGCGGCCACCCTGGAACAGGCGGTGGTCGTCACTGAAGACGCGGGGCGCCCCACCGAAGTCGATTTCAGCAAGGCTTCGTCCGTCACGCTGCCCGACAACTGGCGCCGCAGCCGCCCTGGCTTTGACGGCGTCGCCTGGTATTCGATCCCTCTCGATGGCCCCTTGAGGGCGGCCGGCGCCACGGGACCCGAGCACGAACTCGTCCTGGTCGTGCCGCGCGTGGCGGACATCGGCGAGTTCTGGCTCAACGGCGAACGGCTGGACCTGGGCACGGGCAACGGCTTTACCCGCAACCGCGCGCTGTGGGTGCCCCTGGGAGGCCACATGCTCAAGCCCTCGGGCAACCTGCTGCAGGTGCGCGTCAGCGGCAGCGCCGACACCCGCGGCGGGCTTTCACGCATGAGCCTGGGGACTACGGCAGCCGTGGGGCCGGCCTTCCAGGTGCGGCGTTTCCTGCAAACCATCGCCCCCACGATGTTGATGTTCGCGGTTCCGATCTGCCTGTTCGGCGCCATTCCCCTGTGGTTCAAGACCCGCCGCTACATCCACCTGCTGTTCGTGTTGCTGTGCCTGAGCTGGATGCCGCGGGCGGTGGTGATGCTCACGCCTGAAGCCGGGCCGCCCGGCCCTGAATCCCTGCTGTTCGCGCTGGTCAGCACCCTTGTGTCCAACACGCTCATGATCATGCTGCTGCTGGAATACAGCCACTGGACCAGCCCGCCCTGGAAGCGCTACCTCAAAGTACTCTACGGCGTCATCGCGCTGTCCTTCACAGCCGGCGTTGTGGCCTATCTGCAGGGCAACATGCGGCCCAACGTCGTGGCCGTGCTGCACTGCCCGTATTTCGCCCTGACCATCGCCGTGGTGCTGGCCCAGGTTCACAGGGCCTGGCGCACACGCCGGCGCAACGAAGTGTTCCTGGCCGTGACGCTGGTCCTCTGGTGGGCCGCTGTGCTGCAGGACCTGGCCATTCCCGCCGACCTGAACGCCTTCGACAGCTTCTTCATGGCCCCGGTGGCCGCACTGCTGGTGCTGGCCACCCTGGTCGCGCGTACGCTCGAGGGCCTGGCGCTGCACAGGGCCAGCGCCGAAGAAGAGATCAACCTTGCCGTCGCCGGCGTCAGCACCGCCCACGGCCAGGCCCTGGAAGAAATGCGCGCAGAATTCGACCGCCGCAAGGCCGAGGAACGCCAGGCCGTGATCGCCGCCGAGCGTACCCGGCTGCTGCACGACCTGCACGACGGCATGGGCAGCCAGCTGATCACCGCGCTACGAATGACCCGCCGCGACGAGGTTCCGCGCGAAGAGGTCGCGCGCGTGATCGAGGACTCCCTGGAAGACATGCGGCTCATCATCGATTCCCTGGACCTTGAGGAAAGCGACCTGCTGCCCCTACTGGCCAACCTGCGTTACCGGCTGGAGCCACGCCTCAACGCCATCGGGGTTGGTTTGCAGTGGCAAGTGGGGCCGCTTCCTGAGATGGACTACCTGACACCCGAGACGGGCCTTTCCATCCTGCGCACGCTCCAGGAGGCCATCAACAATGCAGTGCGCCATGGCGCGGCCAAAACCATCACCGTCAGCGCGCGCGACACCGCCAGCACCCTGGAGCTGTCCGTCACAGATGACGGCTGCGGCTTCGACACGCACGCCGTCCCCGCGCCCGGCAAGACCCAACGCGGCCTGGCCGCGATGCGAATGCGCGCACAAAAACTGGCGGGCCAGGTCCGCATTTCCAGTGGCACACATGGAACCTGCGTGACGCTGGAGCTTCCGTTAAGACGTTGAGACGGCACCCTTCAACCGCATACACAAAACTTTGGTACGAAGCTTGAGCCGCTCTCTTCTTACGACACTCTTGTGGGCTGCGAGTCCGGCGCCTTGACCGACGCGAGCACGCGGTCGACCATCACGCCTGCCTGGCCCAGGTTATTCATCGGATCGCAGAACGAGGCCAGCCGCTCCCGTGTCACGTGCTTCTTGATTTCGGGATGCTCCGCCAGCAAATCGATCAGTGGGCGCTTTTGCTGGAGCGCGTCGCGGCAGATGTCGTAGACAAGGTCATGAGCGTATTCACGCCCGATGTAGGGGCCCAGGCCCATCATCACGGCCTCCGACATCACGAGGCCGTGGGTCATGTCGATGTTGCGGCGCATCTGCGCGGCATCGACTTCCAGACCCGCGAGGATGAACTTCGTCTGCTTGAGCGCGCCCGAGATCAGGCAGAAAATCTCGGGCATCGCCACCCATTCGATTTCCCACGGTCCGGTGGAGCGTTCATGGTCGGCGACCATCGCGTCCATCAGCGACGCGGCCAGCTGGCGTACCACGGAGATGTTGGCATGGATGTAGAGGCAGGAGATCGGGTTGCGCTTTTGCGGCATGGTTGACGAGGAGCCGCGCCCTGGCGCGAAAGGCTCAAACACTTCGGCGACCTCGGTCTGCATCAACAGCTTCACATCCATCGCGATCTTTCCGAGCGATCCACCGACGATGCCGAGGAAGGCGCCGACTTCGGCGAAGTTGTCGCGCACGGTGTGCCACGAGATCAGCGGCTGCCCGAGCCCGAGTTCCTTCATGAGGCCGGCCTGGGTTTCCATCGCACCTTTTTCGAGTGAGGACAGCGTTCCCGACGCGCCGCCGAACTCGCCGACCAGCACCCGCGGCTTGAGCTGCGTGAGGCGCTCGCGGTGGCGTTCGATGCCTGCAAGGATGCTGGCCATCTTGTAGCCGAAGGTGATGGGCGTCGCCTGCTGCAGGTTGCTGCGGCCGATGATCGGCGTGTCGCGGTGGGTGCGCGCCAGTTTGGCGAGCGAGGCCGAGATGTCCGCAAGATCGGCCTCGACCAGCGCGAGGCCCTCGCGAATCTGCAGCACGGCGGCGGTGTCGGTGATGTCCTGCGTGGTGGCGCCCCAATGGCAGTATTCGCCCAGGCCGTCCTTGCAATGGGCATTGATCTGGTTGACCACGGCGATGATGGGGTAGCCGATCTGCTCGGTCTTGGCCTTGAGCTTGGCCCAATCGATCTGGTCGGGATCACAGTTCTTCACGATCTCTTCAGCAGCCTCTTTGGGAATGATGCCGAGGTTGCCCTGGACCTTGGCGAGCGCGCGCTCGATGTCCAGGTATTTAGCGGTGCGGTTCTCGTCCGACCAGACATGCCGCATGGCGGCATCGCTGAACATGTCGCCGAAAATTTTTGAGTCGATGATGGTTGCGGACATAAGTGCTCCCTTGGGTTGGTGTCTTGTGAAAATCAGGAAGTGCGTGCGGCCAGGGCCACAATGCGCTCGGCTTTGAGAACCACCGGGCGATCAACCATCTTCCCGTCGAGCTGGATGGCGCCGCCACCGGCTGCGCGCGAGGCATTCAGGATGCGCTGTGCCCAGGCTTGTTCGTCAGCACCGGGCCGCAATGCGTGATGCACCGGGGCAACCTGCGCGGGATGAATACACATCTTGGCGCCAAAGCCGAGGCTGCGTGCCTGCGTCATGTCGGCGGCAACGCGATCCGCATCAATGTCTGGCGTGACGCCAGCTACGGGCGAGGGCAAACCCGCGGCACGTGAGGCAATGGCAAGCTGGATCGCGGCGTGCTGCAACGCCGGGCTGTCGACGGGAATGTCAAGGTCGGCCATGTAGTCGAGCGAGCCGAAGGCCAGGCGTGCGATGCCCGGTGCGGTGGCAAGGTCGAAGGTGGCCAGCAGGCCACGCGCGGTTTCGACCAGCGGCAATACGGTGGTACCCGCATCGAGGGAAGCGAGAAGGTCGGCAAGCTGCCGCCTGTTTTCGCATTTTGGAAGCATGACGCAGACGGCCCGCACCTGCCGCAGGAGCTGTAGATCGTCCTTGTACCAGCCCGTGCTCGCGTCATTGATACGGATCAACAGCTTGCCGCGAATCTCCTCGTTGGCGGAGGGCATCCACGCTGCGATGGCTTCGCGCGCGGTCGCCTTGTCAGAAGGCGAGACCGCATCTTCCAGGTCGATGATGACGCGGTCCGCACCCGAGGCCAACGCTTTCGCGAATCGCTCGGGCCGGTGGCCGGGCACGAACAGGTAGCTCTGTGGCACGGCGGGCGGCATGCTCATACCGCACCTTCCGTGCGCAACTGGGCAATCTGTTCGGCACCGTAGCCAAAGTGGCTCAGGATCGCGTCGGTGTGTTGCCCCAGCGCGGGCACGGCGTCCATGCGCGGGGCGCCGTGTTGCCAGGAACCGGGTGGCAGCATGGCGGGCACGGCGCCCGCCGGTGTGTCGATTTCACGCCAGCGTGCGCGGGCTTCAAGTTGCGGATGTTTCCACAGCTCACTCATGGTATTGACTTGCGCGTTGGCGATGCCGGCGGCTTCCAGCCGCTCGACGACTTGCGCGGCGGTCAGGGTGCTAAAGGCTTCAACGATGATTGACGAGAGTTCGCTCCGGGCGGCGCTGCGCTGTGCGTTGCCGGCAAAACGCGGGTCGCTGGCAAGCGCGGGTTGCAGCAGCACTTTTTCGCAAAACACCTTCCACTCGCGTTCGTTCTGCAGGCCCATCATCACGGTCTTGCCGTCACCGGCCAGGAACGGGCCGTATGGGTAGATGGTCGCGTGGCTGGCACCCGTGCGCTGGGGCGGCGCCGCGCCTTCGAAGGCGTAGTAGAGCGGGTAGCTCATCCACTCCGACAGCGACTCGAGCATCGAGATGTCGATGCGCTGACCCTCACCGGTCTGCCGACGGTGCATGAGCGCGCCCAGGATGTTGGTGTACGCATACATGCCGGCGGCGATGTCGGCGATGGATGGACCGGCCTTGGACGGTGTGTCGGGCGTACCGGTTACCGAGACGAAGCCGGCCTCGCTCTGGATCAGCAGGTCATAGGCTTTTTTGTCGCGGTAAGGGCCGTCGTCGCCATACCCCGAGATGTCGCAGACGATGATGCCGGGCTTGCGCTTGGCCAACGCTTCGTACGACAAGCCGAGCCGTGCTGCAGCGCCCGGCGCGAGGTTTTGCACCACGACGTCGGCTTCTTCAATGATCAGGCGCATGAGGATCTTCTGCGCCTCCTCGTGCTTGACGTCCAGCGTCAGGCTTTCCTTGGAGCGGTTGGTCCAGACGAAATGCGATGCAAGGCCCCGCACGCGACTGTCGTAGGCCCGCGCGAAATCGCCCACTCCTGGGCGCTCAACCTTGATGACCCGCGCACCCATGTCGGCCAGCTGCCGTGTGGCGAAAGGCGCCGCGATGGCGTGTTCGAGCGTGACGACGGTGATTCCCTTGAGTGGTTGCATGGCGTCTCCTCAGCCCAGCGTGGCGGTGGCATCCATCGTGAGCCAGCCTTCGTGGTCACGCCCCCACAGCCTCACGCTTTTGCCGTCGGCTGAAGGCTGCCCGTGGATCGAGAACGGGTTGACGTCGAACGTGGGCCGGACCGCCTTGAACTCGAATTTGCATACCGTGGCCTCGGGCATGTGCCGGCGCAACAGGTCCATGAGCAGCGTGGCGATCAGCGGGCCGTGCACGATAAGACCGGGGTAGCCCTCGACCTCCGTGACGTACTTGCGGTCGTAGTGAATGCGGTGCCCGTTGAACGTGAGGGCCGAATAGCGGAACAGCAGCACGTCGTCGGCGACGAAGCGGCGCACCCACGCGAATTCGGCGGGCGCTGCCTGCGGCGGCGGAGCCACGTCGGCCGGCGTCGGCGCCGCGCGATAGACGATGTTGTGGTGCTCGGTCAACGCCACGCCTGCAGAACCGTTGCGGCGAAGTTCATGGCGCACCTTCACGAAAACCAGGCTGCCGGTGCGGCCGCTCTTTTCCGTCACATCAACGATGGTTGACGTGCGCGCGAGCGCGTCGCCGACACACAGCGGCTCGTGGAACTCGAAATCGCTGCCGGCCCACATGCGGCGCGGCAGCGGAACGGGCGGCAGGAAGCCGCCTCGCCGCGCATGGCCGTCCGGGCCGATCTCCGATTGCGCGTGGATCGGCAGGAAATACAGCCAGTGCCAGAGGTAGGGCAACGGCGTGCCGGGCGCGGGGCGCGAGGTGTCGGCGCGGTCGAGCGTGGCCGACAGCGCTGCGTACGGCGTGGCGGTCGCGGTGTCTTCCACTGTTTCGCTGCGGCCTGTCCAGTCTTGCAAGTTCATGCGCGTACCCTCCTTTCAGTGAAACTTGCGCGGCTCAGTCGAGTTTGATTTTTGCTGCAGCCACAACGCCCTTCCAGCGCGTGACCTCCTTTTGCACCAGGGTTTTGAGTTGCGCAGGCGTGCTGGTTTCAACCTCGGCCCCCTGGTCTTCAATGAATTTCTGTACGGTTTTTTCGGCCAGTACGCGATTGATCTCCTGGTTCAGCCGGTCCACCACCACCTTGGGAGTTTTAGCGGGGGCGAACATGGCGTACCACTGCGACATGCTGACATTGGGAATTCCCTGCTCGGCCAGCGTCGGAACGTCGGGCAAGACGGGAGATCGCTTGTCACCGGCGATGCCGAGCGCCTTGAGCTTGCCGCCCTTGATTTGCGGGTACGCGGTAAACAAGCTGGGAAACATGTATTGCGTGATGCCGGAGATAGTGCTCATCACGGCGGGCGCTGAGCCTTTGTGGGGAATTCCGATCACGTCCACCCCTGCGGACAGCTTGAACAGCTCGCCCGCGATATGCGGTGCGGTGCCATTCCCCGCCGTCGCGAAGCTGAAGCTGTCGGGTTTTGCCTTGATGAGCTGCACCAATTCTTTGGCGGTCTTGGCTGGCACTTCCGGGCTGACGACCAGCACCGTCGGAGATGCCGCCACCATGCCGATGGGTTCAAAATCGGTGACCGGGTCGTAGCGCAGCTTTTGCAAGGCCGGGTTGATGCCGTGGGTAGCGACGTAGCCGAACATCAAGGTGTAGCCGTCCGGCGCGGCGCGGGCCACGAACTCGCTGGCAATCGCGCCGTTCGCCCCGGCCCGGTTGTCGACTATGACCGGTTTGCCGAGCCGGGCGCTGAGTCCCTGGGCCAGGACGCGCGCCATCGCGTCATTGGCGCCGCCGGCGGAGGTCGGCACCACGATGGTGATCGCTTTTTCGGGCCAGTTCTTGGGCGTCGCCGGACTGGTCGCCGCCATGGAGAAACCAGCCGCCAGTGGCAGCAAGCTCAGCATCAGCAAAGTCCGGACGTGGTGTTTCGGCAGCATGGTTTGTCTCCTGTGGATGTTCTGATTGCCGGATCTTCGGCGAATGCGTGGAATCCGTGAAGTGCAACTTTTGTTAGTATTGGTGCATGGCACGCATCAATTTTGATTTACAGCAACTCGAAGCCTTCGTGGCGGTGGCCGAGCGCGGGAGCTTTCGCGCAGCAGCCGACCACATCCATCTTTCGCCACCCGCTTTAAGCCGGCGCATCGACAAGCTCGAGACCATCCTGGGTGCGCGGCTTTTCAACCGCACCACGCGGGAGGTCGAACTGACGGCCCTCGGGCACGTTTTTCTTGATCGCGCACGCGCCGCGCTGGACGACCTCGAGTCCGCCATGCTCGGCATCACCGACATCGCCGGTAGCCGGACCGGCCGGGTCACGGTGGCCTGCGTACCTTCCGCGGCCATCCATTTCCTGCCCACGGTCGTGAGCTCGTTCTCGGAACGCTACCCGCTGATCCGCGTCCGTGTGATTGACGAAGCCGCCGGCGCGGTGATGGCCAGCGTGGTGTCGGGCGAGTCGGACTTCGGCATCAGCTTCATGGGCAACCAGGTGCCCGGCGTGGACTTCGAGCCGATCCACACCGACCCCTTCGTGGTGGCCATGCCGCGCCGCCATGCACTCGCCGGGCGCAAGTCGCTGTCGTGGAAGAACCTGGAAACCGAGCGCCTGATCGCCGTCTCGCGCACCAGCGGAAACCGGCAACTGCTGGACGACGCGCTGGCCAAGGCCGGCATCAACCCCTCATACCGTCTCGAGGTGAGCCACATCGCGACACTGCTCGGCATGGTCGAAGCAGGGCTCGGGCTTGCGGCCGTACCGCGCCTGGCCTTGCCGAAACGGCATCCGTCAATCGTCGGCGTTGCACTCGTCGCGCCGGCGGTATCGCGTGTACTGGGCCTCACCACCTTGCGTGGCACGACGCTGCGCGCACCGGCAAAGATGTTCTACGACTACCTGCACACGGCGCTGAAAGACCGCCGGTAAGGGGAACGGCAAGGATGGAAGGTCAGCCCGCCGGCAGTTCGCCGCGCGTGGTGTTTCCGGTCATCCAGACAAAGAAGTCGAAAGTAGAGCCGGTTCTTGAACTCCGCCGTGAACTGACATAGCCGAGCACGCATTTCAGCGCGCTAGTTCTGAACTCCGCGACCGCCCAAGGTTCGCTGCGCATCGTTTTCGAGCGCGATGGCCTCTTCAAAATGGCGAAGGCCAACGTCATTGAGGACCCGTTTGAAGCTGGCTGCCACCACCGGCTGAAGCGACGCCAGCCTGGCGCCGATTTGTCGGGAAGCCGATTCGAGTTCCTGGTCGGAGACCACTTTCCAGACAAGTCCCCAAGCCATCGCCTGCGCAGGTGAGAACTCTTCGCCCAGGAGCATCAGCGCCTTGGCGCGCGCAACGCCTGCATAGGCAGATAAGGTGGCGGTCAATCCACCCGTCACAAAAACCCCGAGGGAGGACTCCGGCAACTTGAAGCGGGTGCTTTCCCCCGCGATCACAATGTCCGCATTGAGCATCCACTCCAAGCCGGCGCCGACAGTCCAGCCATGCACTGAAGCAATCACCGGCCTGGACAGGGACACGAGCGCCCTGGCGACGGCCTGCACCAATACCAAGTCGTCTTCCGTGGGTGGGCTGCTGACGTCCCTTCCCGCACAGAATGCCCGCCCATTGCCGCGCAGCAGGAGCACCCGGATGGCATCGTCGCGAGATGCCACCGCAATAGCGGCCAGAAGTTCGCGCGCAAGCTCGTTGTCAATGGCATTGAGTTTGCCCGGGCGGTTCAGTGATACGGTCATGATGCCGTCCGCGGACTCGATCAGCAGCTTGGGAGTTGTCATGGTGTGATTCTGAACGACGAAGCCATCATCGAGCGACAAATTTCCTGTCGGTGGTTCCAGTTAGCAGCCAACCCCGTAGGCGCTGGGTGTCGGCCCTCTTGAAGACCCGCAGCTCGCGGCTTGGTCAGGTGGGTGCCCGCGGGGCTGGCCTGCCTCGTCGCCTGCATCGGCTGTGCGGCTTCGGCGCCGAACCAACGCGCCCGGTGACCGCTTAAATGCATCGGGTCTTCAGGTAGCTGGCATTGAAATTCAGGCCATGGCCCACCGTTTGCGCGCCGCCTCCTGCAGGAAATCGATCACGGCGCGCACCCGGGCGGCGCTGCGCGCGCTGGGCAGCGAGACCGCGAACAGGGTGTGCCGCGCACCCGAGGCGAAAGGTGCCAGCACTTCCACCAACCGCCCGCTGGCCACATCCGCCGCAGCCAGAGGACACGACAGCATGCCGATGCCCGCCCCGGTCACCAGTGCGCGATGTACCAGGGCCGAGGAATTGGCAGCGAGCTGCGATCGCACGGTCACTTCCACCGCACGCCCCGACTTGCGGAATGCCCAGGTCACGGCAGGCCCTTGCGCGGTGTGTGTGACCGTCTGGTGCGCGTGCAGGTCCTGCGGAGCGGCAGGATCGCCATGCTGGTGCAAGTACCCGGGCGATGCGTACAGGCGACGTTCAAACGCCCCCAGCTCTCGGGCCACCACTGCATCGCTGCCGCCAACAGTCGTGCGGAGGGCTACGTCTATGCCGTCGGTCACCAGGTCGGCAACGCGATCTTCGGCCACCAGTTCGATGCGCAGCGCGGGGTGCTTTGCGCGCAGCCGCGCCAGATGCGGCAGGACCAGCTCTTCACAAATTTCCTGGCTCGACGCCAGCCGCACCAGGCCGGCGACACGGCCCCGCTGTGTGGACAGCGCGGCGGACATGTCTTCCATGCGGGCCAGCAGTTCGCGGGCTTCCTGTGCCAGTTCCAGGCCTTCCGGCGTGGGCGACAGCCCGTGCGTGGAGCGGCGTATCAGCGTCACACCATACCCGGCTTCAAGGCGATTCACGCCGCGCGTCACCACCGAAACAGCCACATTCAGTTCACGGGCCGCCGCTGAGAAAGAGCGTAGATCGAGCGAGCGCACCAGCCAGCGCAAGTCCGAAGGGTCCGGCAGAAAGTTCGCCATGGTGAATGCCTTTGCGTTTGGAGCAAAACCGATTATGGCGCGCGAGGGTTTCGCCCAAGCCCGGCCCCTCCTAGAGTGGTGGAACCCCTCACTCAAAAAGGAACCCCGCCATGAAATTCGCAGAACTTACCGTGGCCTCGGCAATGCGCCGCGCCGGCCTTGACGCCTGGATTCCGGAAGGCGAAGGCAAGTGGTCCCTTCCCGTGATGTTCCTCCCGGGCGGCGCAGGCTGGGTCGAGCTGATGCGCCTGACGCCGGGCGTGCGGCTGGGCTTGCACCGGCATACCGGAGAAGTCCATGCCCTGAATCTGGCAGGCGAGCGCCGCCTGAACGACGGGCGTGTGGTGCGCGCAGGCGACTACATTTACGAGCCCGCCGGCAACGTGGACTGGTGGGAAGCCACTGGTGATGAAGAACTCCTGGTGCATGTGGTCGTCAAGGGGGAAGTCGAATACCTGGGCCCCCATCACAGCGTGCTGCAGCGCATTGCCACCGCAGACCGCATCGAGGACTACCGGCGGCATTGCGCCGCAGCCGGCGTTCAGCCGCGTGACCTGGTGGGGCTGGCATGAGCGCGCCCCTCGCCACCTCTACCGCATGGCTTGTCCTGCTGGTCGCCGGCCTGCTCGAGGTCGTCTGGGCCATCAGCATGAAAGCCTCAGACGGGTACACGCGGCTTCCGTACACCGTGCTGACCATCATCGCGGCGGGGCTGAGCTTCTGGCTCTTGGGCCTGGCGCTGAAGACGCTTCCCGTCGGCTCGGCCTATGTGGTGTGGACGGGCATCGGCTCTGTCGGCGCCGCCATCCTGGGTATCGCCGTTTTTGGTGAACCCGCCACGCCGGCGAGGCTGGGCTGCATCGCGCTCATCATTCTGGGCATCGTGGGCCTGAAGCTGGCCGGCGGCGAAGCCTGACAGTGATCAAGGCGCTTTTGTCCATGAAGACATGGATCGCACCGCATTTCCGATCACGATGATCCATCAGTCGAACTTGACCAGGTTGGCCTGAGGGCCACGCGGTAGCCGTATCACGTCGTGAGCACTTTCTGCTCACAACGAGTCTGGTCAAAGTTCGATGGAAAACCAGGCAAGATTTCAGCGGTGGATGCAAGCCACGCTTATTACCAGAGAGCTGAATCCCGGATGGAGTCCAAATGTCTGCGCTCCTGGCGCTTTCGAAACTTCAAGATAATGAACGCGAGCACCACCCCGCCTGTTCCGCAGAGAATCAACCCCCACAATCCGACGGGCCTGCCTAGAAGTGCGGAGCTGAAGACGAGCGCAGCAGCAATTGCCGCAAGCGCGCTAATAAGGGGGATGGCTGTTTTACGCACGGTTAGAGATTGATGTTCTGAATCTTCCCACAAGCATACTTGGACGGATTTGCCTTAATCCCGGGAATTTTTACCATCTGGAACCAGCATCAATTGTTCTACAACGAATGGTTTGTTGATAAGGTTGACCATACTCGCCCTCATGAACAGTTGTTGAATTCCATCGAAATCTGATCCACGTTGGCACTACCCTGCTTGCCTTAAAAGCAGGGAGAATTTAGGAGTGACGTATCCCTCGCGACAGTGGGCGACGTTGCCGCTAAAAGAGAAGGCGTTGCGCATGCAACCTGGTTC
>NZ_JBFUBD010000031.1:0-24887 GCF_056405935.1 Polaromonas sp. P1_E3 | reverse complement strand
AAACTCATGGATCCTTCGGAGTTGTTGCCGCCCACCTTCTGAAAGGCCGAGTGGCTTTTTTTTTGATTATCTATTTCTGTTTTTACTGAAATTTATAAAGGAGAGAAAATGACTGTGGTCAAAGACTTTGCCAACATGGGCAACACACGCTACGACGACTTCAAGGCCGCCAATCCCGATCCGCGGACTTTCCCGTTGACCCTCTTCTACGAGTCGGCCTGCCCGCTCTGCAACGCAGAGATGACCAACCTGATGCTGCGCAATACCGCGGGCCACCTGCGCTTTAGCGACGTGTCGGCCCCGGATTTTGCCGACATTCCGGCGGGAACCACCCTGCAGGACCTGCTGGACCTGATTCATGCCCGCACAGCGGACGGCCGCGTTCTGAAGGGTGTTGATGTATTCCGGCTGGCCTATGAGGCAGTAGGCCTGGGYTGGGCCAGCACGGCCATGCGCCTGCCGGTGCTGGGCCCGGTGGCTGACTGGGCCTACCCGATGCTGGCGCGCAACCGCCACCGCATTCCGCGCCGGCTGGTGGGCCTGCTGTTTGAAGGCGCTGTGCGGCGCGCGGCCGAGCGCTCGGCCCTGGCGCGCTGCGACAACGGCACCTGCTCACGCTAAGCCCCCCTCACCAAACCCTCCGAGCAAAACGAAAGCGAAAGGAAACCATCATGAGTGCCAACCTGTTTTTTGTCTCCCTGCTGATCGCGCTGGTCGGCCCGGTCATCGCCATCGCCTACCTCAAGCCCATCCTCTACAAAGTGCTTCGCATGCTTTGCGATGCCGACGGCGGCGCGGAGTTCTGGATACGCTGCGCCTACTTGCTGGCGGTGTCGGGCACTTTGCTGCTGATGCTGACCTTCGGCGAGTTCAATGACCGCAGCAGCGTCATCGACACCGTGCGGCGCTCACTGTGGCTGGTACTGGCGGGGGTGTTTGTGACCGTCGCAATCATTTCGCGCAATGTGTGGATGCAAGTGCGGCAATGGCTGGCGGCGAAAGAGCTCGCTACCCATGTGCAAGGTTCCCGCATCGYCAGGCCCGCCGAATCGGCTGTGTCCGATGCATCCTCCACGGCTGGCTGGCCCGTCTGAAGAGGCTCATGAACGGAGAAAAAAAAATGATCACCGCAACACCTGCCACGCCCCGCGTTATCGCCCCGCAAGCCAAAGAAGGCGAAACGCGGTTGGCGGACATCCGGTCCTATTACAACGCCGTGGCCGATGACTACCGGGCCTGGAGCCCCGGCATGAACATGCACTTCGGCTACTGGTCGTGKCAGGTCAACCCGCTGGCCCGCGAGTCGATRCTCGAACGCATGAATCTGGAAGTGCTGAACCGGCTGGCACTGCCATCCAGCGGCGCCGTTCTGCTTGCCGATCTCGGCTGCGGTGCCGGCGCCACGGCCAGGTCGATCGTGAAAACCCGCAAGCACAGCACCGTGGACGCCGTCACACTGGTGGCGCGGCAAATCATCCAGGGAGCCGGGCTCAACCAGGCCGCCGCCCTGCCCAACCAGGTTCGTTTTCACCTGGCCGATTATGTGGACACGGGCTTGCGCTCCGGCGCGTATGACGGCGTTTACGCCCTGGAAAGCGCTTGCCACGCGCCGGGAGCCGACAAGCGGGCCCTGGTACGGGAAGCCGCACGCCTGCTGCGGCCCGGCGGCACACTGGTGATTGCCGATGCCTTGCGGCGCAGCAGCAAGCCCCTGCCGGGATTCATGGAGCACGTCTATCGCCTGTGGTGCCGTCACTGGGCGGTCAATGAACTGGCCGAAAAACAGGCTCTGCACGCTGCACTCGCGAGCCAGGGGTTTACAGACATCCGGTTCCAGGACATCAGCCTGCGCCTGGCGCCCAGCGCATTGCAAATACCGCTGTTCGCCACGCGCTTTGCCTTGCGTGAACTCTGGCGGGCCCGCTTTCGCCTGTCGCCGCTGCGCCGCGGCCATATAGTGGCTTCCTACGCAGCCTTCCTGCTTGGCATGTGGCTACCGGGGTTTGGCTATTACATGGTCACGGCGCGCAAACCAGCTTGCAGCGATGTGCCAGCACGAGACCACACGACCTGATCAGTGTGCCTTGTCCCAGTTAGGCCCAATGCCAATCTCCGCCAGCAGCGGCACCTTCAGTTCGGCCACGCTGGCCATCAGGCGCGGGATCTCGGTACGCAGCCACTCGACTTCGGCTTCGGGCACTTCGAACACCAGTTCATCGTGTACCTGCATGATCATTTTGGTGGCACGCTTTTCTTCGTCAAGTACCTGCTGCACCTTGTTCATGCTGAGCTTGATCAGGTCGGCCGCTGTGCCCTGCATGGGCGCGTTGATGGCCTGCCTTTCCGCGGCCTTCTTGCGTGGCCCATTGCCGCCGGTGATTTCCGCCAGGTACAGCTGCCGGCCAAATACGGTTTCGACATAGTGGTGTTCCTGGGCAAACGCCACGGTCTGGTCCATGTAGTTCTTGACGCCGGGATAGCGCTGGAAGTATTTGTCGATATAGGCCGCCGCTGCCTTGGTTTCAATACCGAGGTTGCGCGCCAGCCCGAAGCTGCTCATGCCGTAGATCAGGCCGAAGTTGATGACCTTGGCATAACGGCGCTGTTCGCTGCTGACCTGCTCAAGCGCGACGCCGAACACCTCTGCTGCCGTGGCACGATGCACATCCAGGCCGTTGGTGAAAGCACTGAGCAGGGCTTCGTCGCCGCTCAGGTGGGCCATGATGCGCAGYTCGATCTGCGAATAGTCGGCGCTGGCGATCACGCTGCCTGCAGGCGCTACGAAGGCTTCGCGCACACGCCGGCCCTCGACCGTGCGTATCGGGATATTCTGCAGGTTGGGGTCATTGCTTGAAAGCCGCCCCGTCACCGCGACGGCCTGGGCGTAGTGGGTATGCACGCGACCTGTGCGGGGCAATGCCAGTTGCGCGAGCTTGTCGGTATACGTACCTTTTAGCTTGCTCAGCGAGCGGTGCTCCAGCAGTTTGGCAGGCAGCGGGTAGTCTTCAGCCAGCTTTTCGAGCACCTCTTCGTCGGTGCTGCGCGCGCCGCTGGGGGTTTTCTTGATGACGGGCATACCCAGCTTGTCAAAGAAAATCTCGCCGAGCTGTTTGGGGCTGCCCAGGTTGAAAGGCTGGCCGGCGATCTCGTAGGCCTCGGTTTCCAGCTGGATGATGCGCTGGCCCAGCTCATGGCTTTGCGCGGCCAGTGTGGGCGCGTCAATCATCACGCCGTTGCGTTCGATGCGGTACAGCGTTTCACTGCTCTGCATTTCCAGCTCATAGATGAAGCGCAGTTTCTCATTCGCCTGGATTCGCGGCCACAGCACGCGGTGCACATCCAGCGTCTGGTCGGAGTCCTCGCACGAATATTCGGCGGCCTTGGCGATGTCGACCTGATTGAACTTGATCTGGTGCGCACCCTTGCCGCACAGGTCTTCGTAGTTGATGCCGCTGCGGCCCACATGTCGCTCGGCCAGGCTGGCCAGGCCGTGGGGCTTGGTCACTTCCAGCACATAGCTTTGCAGCATGGTGTCGTGCGCATAACCCTGCACTTCGATGCCGTGGTTGGCGAACACATGGCGGTCATACTTGACGTGCTGGCCCAGCTTGGGTTTGGCCGGGTTTTCGAGCCAGGGCTTGAGGCGCGCCAGCACCTCGTCGCGCGGCAGTTGCGCGGGTGCGCCGGGGTAGTCGTGCGTCAGCGGTATGTATGCCGCTTCGCCGGGCGTGACGCTGAAACTCAGGCCGACGATTTCAGCCAGCATTTCGTCGAGCGAGGTGGTTTCTGTGTCCAGCGCGACCAGTTCTGCCGCTTCGATTTTGGCCAGCCAGCGGTCGAATGCCTCCCAGGTCAGCACCGTGTCGTAGTTCAGGTTGCTGGCGCGTTGGGCCGCCGGCGTATCGGTCAGCGGCGCTTCGTCAAACAGGCCCGGCGAATCCGAACGGCCGCCTGAACCGCCGGGGGGCGGTGGCTGGTGCCGGCCTTCGGGCCCGCCTATCAGCTCAGGCGGCGTGCTTTCAATTTCGATCTGTTTGACCAGGCCCTTRAAACCGTACTTTTCGTAAAAGGCTTTCAGGGCTTCGGTCTGCTGCCCGCCTATGGTGATTTCGTCCAGGGCGGGCAGGCCTGCGATGTAATCATCCAGTTCGCAGTCCTTCTTGATGGTCAGCAGCTCACGGCCTTTGGGCAGCCAATCGAGTGACTGGCGCAGGTTTTCACCGACCACGCCCTTGATCTCGCCGGCTCGGGCTACCAGCGCATCCAGCGAGCCGTATTCGAGCAGCCACTTCACGGCCGTCTTGGGACCGACCTTGGGCACGCCGGGTACGTTGTCGACGGAATCGCCTACGAGCGCCTGGTAGTCGACCATTAACCGCGGCGGTACGCCGAATTCGGCCTCGACCCCGGCCAGGTCGCGCCGGCGGTCGTTCATGGTGTCGATGACGGTGATGTTTTCGTCGACCAGCTGGCTCAAGTCCTTGTCGCCGCTGGAGATGATGACTTCAATGCCCTGGCTGGAAGCCATGCAGGCGAGCGTTCCAATCACGTCGTCGGCTTCGACGCCCGGAACGTCCAGCACCTTCCAGCCCAGGAGGCGCACCACCTCATGGATAGGCTCGACCTGGCTGCGCAGGTCGTCGGGCATCGCCGAGCGCTGGGCCTTGTATGCGGGATACAACGCGTCGCGAAAGGTCGGTCCTTTGGCATCAAACACGCAGGCAGCGAAGTCAGCGCGCACGTCCTTGCGCAGTTTTTGCATCATGTTGATCATGCCGCGTATGGCGCCGGTCGCCGGGCTGGCCGGATCGCCCGGATTGGCCCGCAGGTCGGGCATGGCATGGAAAGCGCGGTACAGGTAGCTGGAGCCGTCCACCAGCAGCAGTGTTTTTTTGTCGGTACTCATGAAGCTGATTGTCGGGKATATCGGCCCGTTACCGCCTGCGGTGCCGATAGCGCCCGACACCGGCATCCGGGCGGGCTTTTTACCTACAGCCGCGGCCCCCTGTTACGGCATATCGGCCTTGCCGACCCGGCCCCGCAGCCTACAATGCAACCATGAACCACGCTTTCCGCCCTCTTCTTGCCGCCGCATTTGCGGTGCTGCCGCTGGCTGCGGCCATGGCTCAGGCGCCTGCGCAAAATGCCGTCCCGCCCGTGACCGCGGAGGCCCCGGCACCTGCGGGCCGGCCGGACAAGGCCATCCAGCGCATTCGCACCGAAGACGCGGGCAGCCGGATCGACGAACTCCGGGTGGGCGGCGAGACCCAGCAGATCACGGTGCAGCCCAAAGTCGGTGGCGCGGCTTATGAAGTCAAGCCTGCAGAAGGCGCCCGCGGAACCGCACCCGCATCGACCAACAATGACACCAACGGCTCGCGCGTCTGGAACGTCCTGAAGTTCTGATTTTTCGCCGCCTTACGTCCCCAAGAACTCCAGGATCCAGTTTCAGGCATGGCCGTCTATACCGAAGTCTCGTTTGACGAGGCTGCAGCGTTCTTGAACGCCCTGAACCTGGGGCAGCTGCAGAACATCAAGGGTGCCGCCGGCGGCATCGAAAACACCAACTATTTTGTCGACACCGACCAGGGCCAGTACGTGCTGACGCTGTTCGAGCGCCTGACATTCGAGCAACTGCCGTTTTACCTTCACCTGATGAAGCACCTGGCGGCGCACGGCATTCCGGTACCCGATCCGGCTGCGGACCCCAAAGGCAACATTCTTCACCGCCTGAAAGACAAGCCGGCCTCTGTCGTCAACAAGTTGCGCGGACACAGTGAACTGGCACCTACGGCCGGCCACTGCGCAGGTGTCGGGGAGACACTGGCACGCATGCACCTGGCCGGCCTCGAATACCCGCGGCGCCAGCCCAACCTGCGGGGCCTGGCATGGTGGAACGAGACCGTTCCAGTCGTGCTGCCCTTCATGACGCCGGGGCAACGCAGCCTCATTCTGGGCGAGCTGGCCTACCAGAACCATGTGGCGGCCTCGTCCGCCTTTGGCAGTCTGCCGCGCGGCGCCATACATGCCGACCTCTTTCGCGACAACGTGATGTTCGAAAACGGCCGGCTCACCGGTTTTTTTGATTTTTACTTCGCCGGTTGTGACACCTTCCTGTTTGACATCGGCGTGTGCCTCAATGACTGGTGCATAGACCTTGAAACCGGAGCACAGGACGAAGCCCGTTCAGCAGCCTTCATGAAAGCCTACGAAAACGTGCGGCGCCTGACGGCACAGGAGCGCAGCCTTCTGCCGGCCATGCAGCGCGCCGGAGCCTTGCGTTTTTGGCTCTCGCGGCTGTGGGACCTGCATTTGCCGCGCGAAGCCGCAGTGCTCAAGCCGCACGACCCCAGCCACTTCGAGCGTGTCCTGCGTGAGCGGCTCACGCATCCGTTTGTTCTGTAGCCTCCACGTTAGCCATTCACGGCCTTGACTGCCCTTCGGACAAGGCCTGCCCGACAGCCAGCGCCACACGCCGCAGCTTTCAGGCAAACTGCCCCTCTTGCAACCGCCCGGCCTTGCCCGGCCCATTTTCCCGCTGAAGACCATGAAGCTCAACATTGTTCCCGCAAGCACCGGCATGACCTGGGTCAGGCTGGGCATCAAAACATTCATGCAGCAGCCGCTGGCCATGTCGGGCCTGTTTTTTCTGTATATGGCAGTGGGAACGCTGCTGTCCTTCCTGCCGGTGCTGGGCCTGATCCTCGCGCTGATGATCGTGCCGGCTGCCACGCTGGGCCTGATGGTCGCCACCCAGGAAGCCCTGAAGGGAAAATTTCCCATGCCTACTGTGCTGGTCAGCGCATTTCGCGCCGGCCGCCAGCGCATGCGCGCCATGCTGGTCCTGGGGGGACTGTATGCGGCAGCCGGCCTTCTGATCATGGTGCTGGTGCCTTTGCTGGTGGATGCGCCGCCCCCACTGCCGGCCGGTGCGGGACCGGAGGCCATGATGACCCCGGAATACCAGTTGGCCGCCGTGAAAGTCATGTCCGTGAGGGCCTTGCTTTCCTTTCCCGTGCTGGCGCTGTTCTGGCACGCTCCGGCCCTCGTTCACTGGCACGGGATTTCTCCGGTCAAAAGCCTCTTTTTCAGCGTTGTGGCCTGCGTTCGCAATGCAGGAGCCTTCCTGATGTTCCTGCTGGGATGGTTCGGCGTAACCCTGGGCATGAGCACAGTGCTGAGTTTGCTTGCCATGCTGACAGGCAGTGTTGAATTCATGACTGCGGCGTTGACGCCACTCGTATTGCTCATCGCAGCCATGTTTTCCACCTCGATTTACTTCACGTTTCGTGATAGCTTCGTGGCCACGCTACCCGGTGATTCGCCGGACGGCGCCGATAAACCGAAAAACACCCACAACGACCCCGCCACCCCAGGAGATTCTTCATGACCCAGCACCAGTTGCAAGGCCGTACTGAACAGGAGATTTTGTGGTTTCAGCGGCGTGACACGCTCAAGGCAGCCGCGGCCTGGGTAGCAATGGGGGGACTGCCGGCCGCCTTGGCCCAGCAGCGAAGCAACATCGTCGAACTCCGGGGCGATGCCCTGCTCAACGGTAACCGGCTGCAGACCGGGCAAACCATTCTCACTGGCGACCAGATCCAGACCGGCCCGGGTTCCAACCTGATGTTTGTCATCGGCAACTCGGCATTCCAGTTGCGCGAGAACTCGATGATGAAGGTCGAGCGAGGCAACTCGCTCAATACCGTGAGCCTGCTGCGCCTGCTCACCGGCGCCGTGGTCAGCGTCTGGGGCAAAGGCAGCAACCGCGCCATTGTGCTGCCCACATTGACGGCAGGCATACGCGGCACGGGCGTTTACGCCGAGGTCTTCGCCAACCAGGGAAACCGCAGCTACTTCTGCAACTGCTATGGCACCGTCGACATGGAATCAAACGGGGAAAAGACCGTGTCGCAGGCAAGTTACCACCAGGCATTCTGGGGCGAAGCGGCACCGAGGGAAGGCCGGCGGTTAACCCCTGCCAATGCAATCAACCACACCGACGAGGAGCTGGAATTTCTCGCCGGCCTGGTCAATCAGCGGACGGCCTGGCAGGTTGCCGGCAAAAAAGGCATCAAGGACGGCAGCGGGAAAATCACCTACTGATCCCGGCCATGCCGGCGCGGCCTACAAGGCATCACCGGATGCGTCCTGCAGCCGCCTGACCAGTGCCACGAGCTGTGGCTGCACCTGCGTCATCAGGAATTGCGGTGAAAGATTGAACCCCGGGCCGCCGCAGCTCACCACCATGACGGGGCGTCCGCCCGCAGGCCGGAATGCAGCAGCAATAGCGTTAACTTCCTTCTGCCAATCACCAAAAGACGTGCAGCAGCCGTGCTTGCGGTAATGCGCCATCGCCTGCGCCATCGCCTCGCGGGTTTTAGGCCATGCTTTCCCGTCCTGGATCCGGATACGCTCCAGCAGGGCGTCACGCTCGCTGTCTGAACAGCCGCACAGATAGGCTCGGCCCATCGCCGTGCTGGCCAGCGGGATGCGCGAACCGACGTCCAGGCTGAGCGTGAGTGCTGATTCGCTGCGGCAGTTCTCCACGTAAATCATGCTCAGGCGGTCGCGTATGCCCAGCGACACCATGGCCTGCGAACTGTCCGCGAGATCCTGCATCAGCGGCCTGGCGAGCTGCCGCATGTCCATGCGCGCCAGCATGGCGCTGCCAAGTGCCAGCACCCCACTCCCCAGGCGATAACCCGCGCGACCACTGGCGTCCTGCGCATGCTCCAGGTAGCCCTGCCTGGTGAGCGTGTAGGTCAAACGCGAAATCGTTGACTTGGGCAAACCGCAGCGGCGTGCCAGTTCCTGGTTGCCCAGAACGCGGTCCCGGGAGCGAAAAGCACTGAGCACATCCAGGCCACGTGCCAATGCCGTCACAAAGTGCCGGTCTTCCTTCGGATGGGCGCCGACCGTTTCGGAAGCCGCTCTGCTGGAAACAGGAGATTGAGACATGACGAGTTCTGCAATGCGGAATAAAAAGTTCGGGGATTGTGTCACTTCGGCTACTTCCAGCCCTATGACCCGAGGGAAATCCATTAGCAAAAATGTATCCTAATGTTTCAAAATCTCCATAACCGAGAACGGAATGGTTCTGCAATGCAGAACAAATAAGTAATCTTAACTAAAAGGGAGAAACCGATGGAAACAAAAAAAATTCATCCCATGGCGAAAGTCCTGGCCTTCGCCGCCCTGCTGTCAGTGGCCCTCTGCGGGCAGGCTGCGCCGGGACGTGAAGACCTGGTGATCGGGCAAGTGGCGCCGCTGACGGGAACCATCGCGGGAACCGGTAACGAATATGTGGCCGGCGGCGCTGCGTATTTCGCCTACGTCAACGACAACGGTGGCATTTACGGCCGCAAGATCCGCGTCGTCCTCAAGGATGACAGCTACAAGCCCGACCAGACCCTGGCCCTGACGCGCCAGTTGCTGGCAGAGGAAAAACCTTTGGCCCTGTTCGGTTTTGTCGGAACCGGCAACGTGCTGGCCCTGAACAAGAACAAGGTGCTTGAGGAGGCGGGTATCGCCTTGCTGGCGCCCTACACGGGTGCCCAGGAGTTGCGCGACCCCGTGAACCCCCTGATTTTCCACATCCGTGCCAGCTACGCCGACGAAACCGCCCGCATGGTGGAGCACCTCCACACCATCGGCCTGCGCCGCTTCGCGGTGATGTACCAGGACGACCCGTTCGGCAAAAGCGGCCTGGCCGGTGCGGAAAGCGCGCTGAAAAAACTGGGCATGACAGCCGTGGCCACGGGCAATTACGACCGCACCAAGCCCGAAGAAGTTGACGCAGCGGTGGCGGCTATCACTCCGGCCAATGCGGACGCCATCATCATGGTTTCGGTCAACCGCGCCTCCGCAGCGTTCGTCAAGAAAATGCGGGCGCAGGGCAGCAAGGCTCGCCTGTTCAGCATCTCGGTGGTGAATTTCAAGGAACTGCTGAAAAATGCCGGGGAAGACAACGCGCGCGGCATCGGCATTTCCCAGGTCATGCCCTACCCTTATTCCACCCTGGCGCCGGTGGCCCGCGAGTTCCAGACCCTGATGGCCAAATACCAGCCGGACAAGGTGGTCTCTTATGCCAGCATGGAATCCTTCATTGCGGCCAAAATTCTTGTGGAAGCCATGCGCCGCAGCGGCGCCGATCCAACACGCCAGAAAATCATCACCCAGCTGGAGAAGATGAACAGCTACGACACAGGGGGTTTCAAGATAAGCTTTTCGCCCGACAACCGCGTCGGCTCGAAGTTTGTCGAAGTGACCGTGATCGGCCGCGACGGCAGGCTGCTCAAGTAGCGCGGCGCACTTCCAGGATCTCGTATTCCATCGCTTCCTCGTAGGTCCTGGCGTCGTTCAGTGCAAGGTGCAGCAGGATTTTCGGGGCATGCGCCTTGATCACCCTGTGCATCAACACGCCGGCGACAACCATCGGCAGACCCACCCACAGGTAGCCGTACATGGAAAGCACCACACCGATGCCCAGGAGGGGCAAGGAAATGCCGACCACAAAGAGCCGGTGCTTGACGTATTTTTGTGCACGCTCCGGATTCACGATAACCCGAAACCGGCCGTGCGGCAGGCCGGTGCGGAACTCCTGGTGCGGAACATAAATCGCCGATGGGCTTTCGTCGCCTTCAGCGCTTTTCCCGGGATCAATACCGGTCTCGGTGTTTGTCTCTGTCATTATTTTCCCGCCAGGTTGAACCCAATAAAACGCCCGCCTCAAACGGCGCGGCTGCTACACCACCGTCAGCTTGGCCACGCTCAGGGCCAGCCACTTCACACCGTGCCGCGTGAAGTTGATCTGCGCGCGCGCATCGTCGCCGCTGCCCTCGAGCATCAGCACTTTTCCTTCGCCAAACTTGGCATGGAACACTTCCATGCCGCTCTTCAGCCCGTGCGACGGTGCATTTTTCTGCGGCGGCACGGGGGGGTTGGCAAAACGTTCCGAACCGCCGGTTTTGGAGGAAAAAACGCTGCTGGCCCAATCCCCGCGTGCGCCACCAGCTCCTGAATTGCTAGCACCAGACCATGCACCAGAGCCCATGCCGGAGGCAAAACCGGGGTTCTTCGGGGTGATCCACTTGAGCGCAGCTTCCGGAAGTTCGTCAAAAAACCGGCTCTTGAGGTTGTAGCGCGTCTGGCCGTGCAGCATGCGGGTTTGCGAATGGCTGAGGTACAGCCGTTTGCGCGCACGCGTGATCGCCACATACATCAGGCGGCGCTCTTCCTCCAGGCCGTCGCGATCGCTCATGGAGTTCTCGTGCGGAAAGATGCCGTCTTCCAGGCCGGTGATGAACACGCAGTCAAACTCCAGCCCTTTGGACGAGTGCACCGTCATGAGCTGCACCGCATCCTGCCCGGCCTGGGCCTGGTTGTCGCCCGACTCCAGCGCGGCGTGGGTCAGGAAGGCCGCCAGTGGCGACAGCGTTTCACCGGTCTCGGTGTCGGGCACCAGGGCTTCAGGCAAAGGCTCACTGACGAGCGGCGCCGACGCATCCAGCCCCTGGCTGGCCGGCGACTGCGTGAGCCGCCCACCCAGCTCGTCGACCGGCAGCGCCACCGCGTCACGGCCAAAGCCTTCCTGGCTCACAAAAGACTCGGCAGCATTGACCAGTTCGGCCAGATTCTCCAGCCGGTCCTGGCCTTCTTTTTCGGTCTTGTAGTGCTCTTCGAGCCCGCTGTGCTGCAGCACCAGTTCAATGATCTCGCGCAACGTCAACCCCGTGGTCTGCTCGCTCAGCACCTGGATCTTGGCGGCAAAGGCACCGAGGTTCGCACCAGCCTTGCCGGGCACAGCGCTCACGCCGTCGTACAGCGAACAGCCGGCCGCGCGCGAAATGTCCTGCAACTGCTCAATGCTGCGCGCGCCGATCCCGCGCGGCGGAAAATTGACAACGCGCATGAAGCTGGTGTCGTCGTGTGGGTTTTCGAGCAGGCGCAGGTAAGCGAGTGCATGCTTGATTTCAGCGCGCTCGAAAAATCGCAGGCCGCCATAAACACGGTAGGGGATCCCGGCATTGAAGAGGGCGGTTTCCATCACCCGGCTTTGCGCGTTGCTGCGGTACAGCAGCGCGATCTCCTTGCGCTCGGTGCCGTCGCGGACCAGCTGCTTGACCTCGTCGACAAACCACTGGGCCTCGGCAAAATCACTGGTCGATTCATAGACACGCACCGGCTCGCCCGGACCCGCTTCGGTGCGCAGGTTTTTGCCCAGGCGCTTGCTGTTGTGGCTGATCAGCTCATTGGCTGAATCAAGAATATTGCCGAAGCTGCGGTAGTTGCGCTCCAGCTTGATCTGGTGCTTGACCTCGAACTCACGCACAAAGTCGGCCATGTTGCCCACGCGCGCGCCGCGAAAAGCATAGATGCTCTGGTCATCGTCGCCCACAGCCACCACCGAACCACCCGGCATCGCATTCACGCCCTGGATCGCATCCGGGCCCTGCCCCGCCAACATCTTGATCCAGGCGTACTGCAGCTTGTTGGTGTCCTGAAATTCGTCGATCAGGATATGGCGAAAGCGCCGCTGGTAATGCTCACGCACCGGCGCGTTGTCACGAAGCAGTTCGTAGCTGCGCAGCATGAGCTCGCCGAAATCCACCACGCCTTCGCGCTGGCACTGCTCTTCGTACAGCGCATAAATTTCAACCTTCTTGCGGCCTTCCTCATCGCGCACCTGTACATCCTTGGCGCGCAGGCCGTCCTCCTTGTTGCCGGCGATGAACCACATCAGCTGCTTGGGCGGAAAACGCTCGTCGTCCACGTTGAATTGCTTGCACAGGCGCTTGATGGCCGAGAGCTGGTCCTGCGTATCGAGGATCTGGAAGCTTTGCGGCAGGTTGGTCAGCTTGTAGTGCGCGCGCAAAAACCGGTTGCACAAACCGTGGAAGGTGCCTATCCACATGCCGCGCACATTCACCGGCAGCATGGCCGACAGGCGCGCCATCATTTCCTTGGCGGCCTTGTTGGTGAACGTCACCGCCAGAATGCCGCCAGGCGAGACCTGGCCGGTTTGCAGCAGCCATGCGATGCGTGTGGTCAGCACCCGGGTCTTGCCGGAGCCGGCGCCTGCCAGGATCAGCGCATGCGTGTTGGGTAGCGTGACCGCTGCGAGTTGCTCCGGATTGAGGTTTTGCAGGAGAGGGGAGCTGGGGACTTCTGGGGACATCCCCCATTGTAGAAAGATCACCGGCACCGGCACGGTGCCGGGATACTCCCGTACGCCCGAGGCGGATTTCTCTTCACCAGCCGGGGCCGCGGGTCTGGCTTTGCCAGCCCGCAGGCGCAGCGCCCCCGAGGGGCTGGAGCCTGCGGCTCCAAAGCTGCTTGAGCAGCTTTGGACAGGCGACAGAGGCGAAGCKTCTMGCGAGCCGCGGCCTGCAAGGCCTCGGGGCTACACGCAGTGAGCGACCGTGGGGGCTCTAACTCGCGTCGGCCTTCAGGATGGTCTCGCCCTTGAGCGCTCCCACATCGCGGATGGCCATGCGGTGGCGCTTCCAGCCGTCCCAGGTACGGCGGAAATTCGCCAGCGAAATACCGTAATAGATCGCCTTGAACATCCGCAGCCGGCCCCAGAAAGGCGTCTTGCCGAAAATGTCGCCCGCCAGCAGCGACAGCAGGGCTTCCTTGACGCGCAGCGGATTGGCCGGGTGCATGAACATGTGCCGGATGGTCGGGTTGGTCACGCGGTAGATGAACCAGGAATACTCCCTGGGGCCCTTTCGCATCATGGCTTCGAAGCTTTTGCGCACAGCGGGCAGGTCGGCCGGCTGGTCAAGCGCCGTCGCCACCAGCTCGGCGCCGTCAAAAGCGCTGTGCATCGCGAGGTAAACGCCTGACGAGAACATCGGGTCGATGAAGGTAAACGCATCGCCCAGCATCAGGTAGCGGTCGCCGGTGGCGTGGGTGCTGCTATACGAAAAATTGCCGGTGGCGTGCACTGCATCGTCGACCAGTGTGGCATTGGCAAGGCGCCGCTTGAGCTCCGGTGCCAGGGCAATGGTGTCCATGAAGAACTCACGCAAGGGCTTTTCGCGCGACTTCAGGTAATACGGCCAGCACACCGCGCCGACGCTGGTGGTGCCGTCGGCGAGCGGAATGAACCAGAACCAGCCGTGGGGGAACCAGCAGATGCTGATGTTGCCTTCGCGCTTGCCCTGCAGCCGCTCGACATTCGTGAAATGGCCAAACAGCGCCGTGCTGTTGTGCTCTTTGCTCTTGGCTTTGGAGCGCAGCTTGTTCGCCAGCAGCGTGTCGCGGCCGGAGGCATCCACCACAAAGCGGGCCCGCCAGCTGCGCTTCGCGCCGTCATCCAGCTCCGCCTGGACAGTGGCGCCTTCCGCATCAAAAACGACATCGCGCACGGTGCAGCCTTCGAGCGTTGTTGCCCCACGCGTCGCCGCGTTGCGAAACAGCAGTTCATCCAGCTCCGAGCGCCGCACCTGCCAGGCCGAAGGCATCGATTTGTCCCAGGCGTCGGCGAATTCGATGTAGCTGCAGTGCGCGTGTTCGGGCGAAACAAACTCAATACCCCATTTGGGCATGCCAATGCGGTCAACCTGGTCGCGCACGCCCAGGCGTTCGAAAAGCTCCACATTGGCCGGCAGCAGCGATTCACCGATGTGGAACCGCGGGTGGTGCGCTTTCTCGAGCAGCACCACGTCGCGCCCCTGGGCCGCCAGCAGTGCGGCAATGGTGGAGCCTGCAGGGCCACCGCCCACGACAAGGACGTCGCAGGAGGAAGCAGGTGTAGCGGTGGAAGCGGGAATTTCGTTCATAGGACAGGCATGGGTTTTCTTGCAATGGCGCGCCGGGGTATGCCGCCGCAGTGGTGAAGGCTGCGCGCAGGGTACCACCGCTCGCGCCGTGTACACAACTTTGCGCCCCCAAAATTGTAGGGATCAGTTTCCCGCGGCCCCCCCGCAGGCTACGCGCCGGCCTGCGGACGAAAAACCTTCATTCACGCCCGCCCTCCGGCTTCTGCGAACATAGCCCTATTTGGGGGTTTTCATGACTCAAGGTTTGGCCCGGTCAGGGCCTGTCTGGCTGGCCGCCTGCGTTTTGGCAGCGGGGGCGGGGTTTGCCGGCATGGCGCGCGCGCAATCGTTCTGCTCCAGCGAGGGCCAGGGCCGGCCGGTGATGCTGCTTGAGCGTTTTATCAACGCCAACTGCGACACCTGCTGGGCCGACCCGGCCACTCCGCAAGCTGCGGCCGGCCAGGTTGCACTGGATTGGGTGGTTCCGGGCGACAAGGGCAGCGACGCACCGCTCTCCGCCGTCGCAGCGCGCGAAGGGTTGCAACGGTTGGAGGCGCTGCGCCAGGCCGTCCCCGCGCAGAGCCTTGCCAACACCTCGCCCGTCAAAGCTATCAAGGGTGCCACCTTGCGTGTCGCGCATGGCCTGCCGCTGAGCGGCTACCTGGGCACTTCCATCGAGCTCAAGCCCATCCCGGCCGCAGCAAAGGGCCGTCAATGGACAGCCTGGCTCGCGCTGGTGGAAACGCTGCCGTCCGGCTCCGAAGGTTCCCCGGTAGAGCGAAATTTAATTCGAAACGTGCTCCAGACCAACTGGGACGGGCGCAAGCAGCTATCAAAAACAGAGCAAAACAGGTTCTTTGATGCACGCTCCATGAGCATTGCGGAAGGCGCCAACCCGGACCGGATGCGCGTGGTGGGCTGGGTGGAAAACGAAAAAGGCGAAATGGTGGCCGCAGCCCAGTCGCGCTGCGCACCTTGAAAATATTTGAGGCCATTTAACCCCTTTGTGCCGCGCCCACCGTTTAACGGTGCATCGCCAACAACAAAGGGGTTTTCATGCCAAACGGCTTTCACGTCTTTCGCGGGTTCACCCGGCTGACTGCCGCCCGCCTCCTTCAGGCCACCGCCGCAGCCTGCTTCAGCCTGCAGGCGCTGGCACTGAGCCCGATGCCGCAGCCTTTTCCCAACGGAAAATTCGCGCCGCCGCCCGACTGGCGGCCGCCGGTCATCGCCGTGAACCATGCGGGCCAGCCCATCCAGCTGCGGGCCGCTTCCATCGAAGTCGACATTTTCGGCGACCAGGCCCGCACCAGCGTTGAGCTGCGCCTTTTCAACCCTAACCCACGCGTGCTCGAAGGCGAGCTGCAGTTCCCGCTGCAGGAGGGCCAGGTCGTGACCGGCTTTGCGCTGGATATCAACGGCCAATTGCGTGACGCGGTGCCCGTACCCAAGGCCAAAGGACAGGAGATCTTTGAGGACATACGCCGCCGACGCGTGGACCCGGGCCTGCTGGAAGCCGCTGCCGGCAACCAGTACAAGCTGCGCGTTTATCCCATCCCCGCCCAGGGGGAGCGGCGCGTGCTCATCACGTTCAACGAAACCCTGCCGCGCCAGCGCGACGCCGGTGTACTGAGGGTGCCGTTGATGTTCGCGTCAAGTGTGGGCCAGTTGCAGGTGAAGGTGCGCGCCCACGGCGCCGCCACCCAGGATGTTCAACTGCTGCAGGCGCCTGACGGCACCGAGCTGAACGCCAGCGCCACCGGCACGGAACTGACCCTGCAAAAAAACCACTGGCAGGCACCCCAGGGCCCTGCGGGCTGGCTGCAGCTGTCGCTGCGCCGCACCGGCAAGCCGCAGGTCATGGTCGGTGAATCCGCCGGCAAGCCGTTCTTTGCCGGGCAACTCGACGTGCGCGACGAGCTGGTGAAGCGGCCCGCCCCTGCACATATCGCACTCGTGTGGGATGCATCGGCTTCGGCCGCCGCGCAGGCCCGCGTRCTGCCTGTGCTGGAGGCCTACTTCCGCAAGCTGGGCAAGCCCGTCAAGCTCAGCCTGCTCGTGGTGCGCAACAAGGCCGAGACTGTACGCAGCTTCACCGTCGCGCCGGGTCACTTCGGTGAACTGGCCGATGCGTTGCGCGCTGAACCTTTCGACGGCTCCAGCAATTTTGACGACCTGCCGATTCCTGCCGACGTGGACACCACCCTGATGGTGACCGACGGCCTGATGACGGACGGTAAAAAACTCGTCCGCTACACCCACACAGCACCGGTGATGGTGATCAACGGCGCGGCTTCTGCCGACATGGCGCGGCTGGCCAGGCTGGCCGACCGCACCGGCGGTGCGCTGGTCGACGCCGCGCTGCAGTCGCCCGACGAGGGCGCGCAGGCCATGCTGATGCACGGCTGGCGTATTGAGCGGCTGGACAGCCTGTCCGCGCGGCAACTCGTGACGCCGACAACGCGGATCAGCCAGGGCCGCATCTCGGTGGCAGGCGAGTTGCTGGACAGCGCTGCCCGCGTCGACATCACGCTGGTGCATCCGGACGGCCGCAAACGTACGCTGGCGCTGCAGGTTGCCGCCAAACCGGTCAGCGGCCATTGGCCCGGCCAGCAGTGGGCCCAGTGGCGCAGCGCCGAGCTGGCAGAAAACGCCGGCCTGCACAGCGCAGAACTTCAGCGCATCGCGGCAACGCACGGTGTCGTGGGGCCCAACAGCTCGCTGATCGTCCTGGAGCTGGCCGCCGACTATGCGACCTATAAACTCCCGGCGCCGCCCGAACTGGCCAATGAAGTGGCGCGGATCAGCGAGCAACTGATGGCACAGGCCACACAGACGCGGCAAGCGCACATCGAGGCAATGGTGAAACAGTTCGACAGCAAGCAGCGGTGGTGGGACAAGGACTTTCCCAAAGACGCACTCAAACGGATTGAGCCCAAGGCAGAGGTGCACGGCGCCATAGGTGCGGCAGTTGCTATGGGCGGAGCTGCGCGGGTGCGTGGGCAGGCCGAGGCCGACCTCATGGCCCGCAAGGACCAGGGATTTGTTCAAGGTGCTCCGATGGCCGCACCCCTGCAGGTCGCCCCGGTCGCCGCGGCAGCTGCCCCGCCTGCCCCCGCCGCGCAGGCTACGCGCATGGCCGAGTCAGAAAACCGCCAGGCAAAAGCTGCCTCCACCGTAGCACCTTCCCCCACCATCGCGCTGCAAGGCTGGGTGCCCGACGCGCCCTACATGAAGCGCCTGCAGAATGCCAGCAAGGCCGAGCTCTACCGCATCTACCTGGACGAGCGTGCCACCTACCTGAGCAGCAGCTCCTTCTACATGGACGCAGCCGGCGTGTTCTTTGAGCGCAGCCTGYCGGAGCTGGGCTTGCGCGTGCTCTCGAACCTCGCCGAAATGAATCTCGAAAACCGCCAGCTGCTGCGCCTCTACGCCTACCGCCTGGTGCAGGCAAAACGCAACGACTTGGCCATACCGGTGTTCGAACGCGTCAGTGAACTCGCGCCCAACGAGCCGCAGTCATGGCGCGACCTGGGCCTGGCGCTGGCTGACAACGGCGAGCCACAGCGWGCCGTCAATGCCCTGTGGGAAGTGGTGTCACGCCCCTGGAATGGCCGCTTCGCCGGTGTCAACATGATCGCCCTGGCCGAGCTGAATGCGATTGCCGCCCAGGCCACGCTGGCTGGCAAAACCACCGACATGGTGCCGCTGGACATGAGCCGCGTCGACACGCGCCTGCGCCGCAACCTGCCGCTGGCCCTGCGTGTGGTGATGGCCTGGGACAGCGACGACACAGACATCGACATGTGGGTGAGCGACCCCAACGGCGAAAGGGCCAGCTATGCCAACAGGCTGACCCGCCAGGGCGGCGCGATGAGCCCCGACGCCACGGGCGGCTACGGACCTGAGGAGTTTTCACTGAAAACCGCTAAAACCGGCAAGTACAGCGTGGAGGCGCAGTTCTACGGCCACCGCCAGCAGGTGCTGTCAGCCGGGACCACCGTGATGGTGCGCATCACCACCGGTTTCGGCACGCCGCAGGCGCGTGATGAGTGGACAACCCTGCGCCTGGCAAGCGGCCGGGAGACCATTCGCGTAGCCGATGTCGATGTACGCTGACTTTCCCCGGGCAGCAAGATGCCCGGATGCATATAAAGGCTATACCGCTTTGCAGGGGGCGACCTGCATGGCAAGCGCATAGAATCAATCACCGGGCCCAAGCAATTGCGCCCGGTTTTTTGTTTCTGCCTTGCCCCCACGCAAACGTGCACAACAAAGCCGGTCCAGTCCAAGCGCCTTCTGYTTCTTCAACAGTTTTTTCTAAGGCTTGGGAATCATGGAAATCTTCGACTACGACAACATCCTGCTGCTGCCGCGCAAATGCCGCGTGGAAAGCCGTTCCGAATGCGACGCCAGCGCCACGCTGGGCGGGCGCAGCTTTCGCATCCCGGTGGTGCCGGCCAACATGAAGACGGTGATCAACGAGGACATCTGCGCCTGGATGGCGAAGAACGGCTACTTCTACGTGATGCACCGATTCGACCTGGACAACGTGCAGTTCGTGAAAGACATGAAAGCGCGCGGCGCTTATGCCTCGATCTCGCTGGGCGTGAAAAAGCCCGACTACGACACCGTAGACCGCCTGGCGGCCGAAGGCCTCGTGCCCGACTACATCACCATTGACATCGCGCACGGCCATGCCGACACGGTGCAGAAGATGATCGGCTACCTCAAGCAGAAGCTGCCGGCGTCCTTCGTGATCGCCGGCAACGTAGGCACGCCCGAAGCGGTGATCGACCTGGAAAACTGGGGCGCCGACGCGACCAAGGTCGGCATCGGCCCCGGCAAAGTCTGCATCACCAAAATGAAAACCGGTTTCGGCACCGGCGGCTGGCAGTTGTCGGCCCTCAAGTGGTGTGCCCGCGTGGCGACCAAACCCATCATTGCCGACGGTGGCATCCGCGAGCACGGCGACATTGCCAAGTCGGTGCGCTTTGGCGCGACCATGGTGATGATCGGCTCCATGCTGGCCGGCCTGGAGGAAAGCCCGGGCAAGACCGTCGAAGTGGACGGCAAGCTCTTCAAGGAATACTACGGCAGCGCTTCGGACTTCAACAAGGGCGAGTACAAGCACGTCGAAGGCAAGCGCATCCTGGAGCCCGTCAAAGGCACGCTGGCCGACACCTTGCGCGAGATGGAAGAAGACATCCAGAGCTCCATCAGTTATGCCGGCGGCACGAAGCTGCTGGACATTCGCAAGGTCAACTATGTCACCCTGGGCGGCGACAACGCGGGTGAACACCTGCTGATGTAGGCCCGGCGGTAACAAATAGTAGTGGGCCCGGCCCCGGCGACAATAGGCCTTGTTCCTGAAGAGACCCACGCCCCTTGCCCACCGCAGCAATTGAAGTACGCCGGCCCTGTTCCGGCGAAGAAGAAACCGCCCTCATGGACGCTGTCCAGGAGGCGTTGACCTCTGCGCTGAAGGTACCGCTCTGGACAACCTCCGTCCGGCTGGTTGTGCATGAGCCGCAGCGCTTTCGTGCACCGCCGGACAAAGGCGACCGCTACACGCTGGTGACGATCGACTGTTTCGTTGGGCGATCCCTGGAAACAAAACGCGCCCTGTACCAGGCCATCGTGCAGAAGCTCGGCCTGTGCGGCATTCCGGCAGACCACGTAAAAGTGCTGCTGCGTGAAGCGCCGCGGGAGAACTGGGCCATACGGGGCGGCAAGCCGGCATCCGACGTGGCGCTGGAGTACGACGTTGATATCTAGGCGGGTAGCTAGGGCCTGCTGCCCGCCAACAGTTGCAATGCAAGCTGGTGCAGGCGGTGGGACGGCTCCGTCAGCGCCTCCAGGATGCTGAAATGGTTGCGCCCGAGATGGGACTCACAGACCGGCACCACCCCGGCGCCCCAGGCTTGCTGGATCAACACGTTCTGGCGCAGGAACTCCGCGCTTTCGTCCGCACCCGCCACGCTGTACAAGGTGCCGCGGCCCGGCGCCGGCAGCAGGGCCGGGCTGGCCTTAAGCACCTGTTCAGGCGTGAGCTTCAGCGAATCCTTCAGGAAAGGCGTGTGGCGCATGGGCTCCAGGTCATACAGGCCGGAAATCGACAAGGCATTTTTCAGCAGGTCCGCGGGCAGGTCACGGGCATAAGCCTGCCAGTCGCACGCCATCAGCATGGCGGCCAGGTGACCACCGGCTGAATGGCCCACCACCGTGATGCGGGAGGGGTCTCCGCCGTAGCGGGCAATGTGGCGCCAGGTCCAGGCCAGCGCCGCGACCATCTGCAGGGTGATCCGGGGAATGGTCACCGCGGGGCACAACGCATAGTTCGGCACCACCACACAGGCGCCTGCCTGGGTAAAGGGCGGCGCCACAAAAGAATGGTCGGCCTTGTCCAGGGAGCGCCAGTAGCCGCCGTGAATGAACACCAGAACCGGCGCACCGCGCTCGCCGGTAGCGCCGCGATGGGTCGCGAAATCCCCCGCCGGAAACACGTCCAGCATTTCGCCCGCATGGTTGCCATAGGGAATGTCGAGCTGGCAGGGCACGCGCTTGCGGACGGCCTGCGAGCTGTCTGCCCAGCGCTCGAAATACACCCCGTGGTCCGGCACCAATGCCCGGTTGTTGTACATGCGGTCAAGCCAGGCGGGATCGGGCTGGGTCATTGTTCTTCTCTCCTGAAAAAGTGTCAAAGCGGCTTCATGGGGGTGCCATCTTGGCACAGCCCGGCCGGGCGCATTCACTCACGGGTAAACCCGCATCTCCCGCCGACAGCATCAATGTATTCTGTATACAGAGTGTCCGTATGCCACAGCAGTTGATCAAAATCGAATCTACCCCCGATCTCGTCGACCAGGTCTACCGCAATTTGCTGGACGCCATCAGCGATGGTTCGCTGGCCCCGGGGGCGCGCATTACACAGGAAGACATAGCCGAGCAGCTGGCGGTGTCGCGGCAACCGGTGCTGCAGGCTTTGCGCCTTTTGAAGAAAGACGGCTTTGTGCTGGATGCGCCGGGACGCGGCGTGCTGGTCGCGCCGCTGGATGTAGGCGAGCTGGTGCAGATCTACCAGGTGCGCAGCGCGCTAGATGCACTCGCCGCCCGGCTGGCTGCGCAAAGCCGTTCTCAACTTGATCCCCAACTGATCCGCCAGGGCCGCAAAGCTGCGCGCGGCCATGACGTCAAGGCCATGATGGCCGCTGACGCGCAGTTTCACGCCGCCATTTACGCCGCCTCGGGCAACCCGCTGATCGCCCAGAGCGCGCAACTGCACTGGCACCACATCCGCCGCGCCATGGGTGCCGTGCTGCAAGTCTCTACCATGCGCGAATCAATCTGGGATGAGCACGAAGCCATTGCCGAGGCCATCGCCGCCGGCAACGCAGACCGTGCCGAAACACTGATCCGCGAGCATGGCGAAGAAGCTGGCCAAAACCTTGCAGAGCTGCTGTCCAGCGCACTTGGCCGCCCTGCGGAATCCAAAGCAAATTGAATTGGCCCGAACCGGCCCACCGAACACCCCCCCTGGAGACATGCCATGAGACTGACGCCCGAACAACTCGCGCAATTCGACCGCGACGGCTATTTGTTTTTCCCCGGCCTTTTCACACCGGAAGAAACCCGCACCCTCAACGAAGCCGTGCCCGAGCTCTACAGCCGGCGCGAAGACTACAACGTGCGCGAAAAAGGCAAGGACGCGGTACGCACCAACTTCGCCGCGCACATGTACAGCGAACCCTTTGCACGGCTCGCGCGGCACCCGCGCATGATCGAGCCTGTGGAAGACCTGCTGGGCGAAAAGCTCTACATGCACCAGTTCAAGATCAACGGCAAGATGGCTTTTGAAGGCGACGTCTGGCAGTGGCACCAGGACTACGGCACCTGGCTCAACGACGACATGATGCCAACCGAGCGCGCGATGAACGTGGCCATCTTCATGGACGACGTGACCGAGCACAACGGCCCTCTGATGTTCATCCCCGGCAGCCACAAGAAAGGCGTGATCGATGCGAAGCACGACCTGACGACCACCAGCTACCCGCTCTGGACGGTGGACAACGACCTGATTCGCCAGCTGGTGCAGCGCGCCGGTGGAAAGCAAGGCGGCATCGTCAGCCCCAAAGGCCCGGCCGGCTCGATGATCCTCTTTCACTCCTGCCTGGTGCATGCCTCGGGCAGCAACCTTTCGCCCTTCAACCGCGTCAGCGTGTACCTGAGCTTGTGCGCGGTGAGCAACCACATCCGGCGCCACAAACGGCCCGAATACATCGCGCACCGCGATTTCACGCCGATCGAATGCCTGCCCGACGACTGCCTGTTGAAAGACTATCCGGTGGACTTGCCTTGGAAAGACGGCATACCGGCGAGCGCGCTGCAAACGTCGATGGAAGAAATCGCGCCTGAACGCAAGGCGGCCTAAACGAAATGCTGACTTTGGGTGCTTCCGGAAATTCAGAATTTCGGGATGAAGTGCGAGGCGCCCGGAGCACAGCAACCGGAATGTACTTCCGGTACATGAGGATTGCGAGCACCGCGCAACGACGCAATTCGCCCGAAAAATGAATTTACGGAAGCACCCATGAACCTCTACACAAAACTCCAGCAACGCGCTGCCGAAGGCAAGCCGGTGCGCATCGGCCTCATAGGCGCCGGAAAATTCGGCTCCATGTACCTGGCGCAAGTGCCGCGAACGCCGGGTGTGCACCTGGTGGCGATTGCCGACCTGTCGCCTGAGGCGGCACGCGCCAACCTTGCTCGTGTGGGGTGGAATCCGGCCGCAACGCAAGCTGAATCAGCGCAAGCAGCTATCAAAACAGGAGCAACCTGGATCACCGACGACTGGCAGGCGGTCGTCACGCATCCGCAGATCGACATCATTGTGGAATGCACCGGCAACCCGATCGCGGCGGTGGACCATTGCCTGAAAGCCTTCGCGCACGGCAAGCATGTGGTCAATGTGACGGTAGAAGCAGACGCCTTTTGCGGGCCGCTGCTGGCGCGCAAGGCTGCCGAGGCTGGCGTGGTTTATTCGCTGGCTTTCGGCGACCAGCCGGCGTTGATCTGCGACCTGGTGGACTGGGCGCGCACCTGCGGCTTTCCGGTGGTGGCGGCGGGCCGTGGCCACAAATGGCTGCCGCATTTTTGCGAATCAACACCCGAGACGGTGTGGGGCAACTACGGCCTCACGCCCGAACAGGCCGCGCGTGGCGGGCTCAACCCCAAGATGTTCAACAGCTTTCTCGACGGCTCCAAGCCCTCGATTGAATCCACCGCCGTGGCCAATGCCACCGGCCTCACAGTACCGAGCAACGGCCTGCTCTACCCGCCGGCCAGCGTCGAAGACATTCCCTACGTGACACGGCCCATCAGCGAAGGCGGGGTACTCGAACGCAAGGGCATGGTGGAAGTGATCTCGTCACTCGAGGCCAACGGCCGGAAGATCCCGTACGACATCCGCATGGGCGTGTGGGTCACCGTCGAGGCCGAGACCGACTACATCAAGAACTGCTTTGAGGAATACAACGCCCACACCGACCCGAGCGGGCGCTACTTCACCTTGTACAAGCGCTGGCACCTGATCGGGCTGGAAGTCGGCGTGTCGGTGGCCAGTGTGGCGCTGCGCGGTGAACCCACCGGCGTAGCGACTTGCTGGAACGCCGACGTGGTGGCCACGGCCAAACGCGACCTGCAGCCCGGCGATATGCTGGACGGCGAAGGCGGCTACACCGTCTGGGGCAAGCTGCTGCCGGCAGACACCTCCCTGAAGATGGGCGGGCTGCCGCTGGGCCTGGCGCACAACGTGAAGGTCGTGCGCGCGGTCAAAAAAGGCCAGAGCCTGAGCTGGGCCGATGTGGCGATGGACACATCGACCCACGCCTGGAAAGTGCGCCAGGAGATGGAAAGCATGTTTGCGCCGGCGCTGAAAAAAGCCGCCTAGAAAGCTGCCTGACAGCCTTCTCCCCACCGGTTCCTTCATGATGGTTCAACGCCATTCCGAGGACATGAATTGACCATCACAAGTGACACGCCCCTGCCCCGTATCGCGTTTTTAGGCATGGGCATCATGGGCCTGCCCATGGCCAGACGCCTGTGCGAAGCGGGCTACAC